>DZCE01000227.1 GCA_022736375.1 Arcobacter nitrofigilis
TGGTATCATAGATTTTAAGATGCCCATTCATTCCTCCACTGATAATATAGTCTTTATACCAGCCATAACAGTTGTGTCTATATCCAGTGGTGCCATCTTTTGTGATATTTGCTCCAGTTTCTTCTATATTTAAAACAGCATCATCTTTGCCATAACCACCCCCTTTGGAGTGCGATAAGCCATTAGCATTAATGCGATTAAAATCAGATTGCTTAATTGCACTCGCAATGACTAGATTTTTTAAATTAAAAGATTTTTCAAGTAAACCTTTTTGATTGCCAAACTCTTTGCAAGTTGGGCATGGGTCTATATTCCCCCAAGCGATATTGTCTCCATTTACTCCCACACTCCAAACCGTCTGCCCAGTCCCCACAATAGTGGTTTTGACTGTTTGACTTTTGATATCCCAGACATAAATCTCACTGTTATTTCCACCAGCACTTACAGCTGTTTGATTATCTAGCCATGCTACTGCCATAGTTAGATTGGTATGTTTATCAAACGAAGAGAGCAGAGCATGGTTATTATTAACATCATAGATATTGACATTTCTTGGGCTTGTTCCAGTTCCAGCGATAAGGAATTTTTTATTTGGTGAGTAGGCGAGTCCATTTGGCACTGTTTCACTTTGGATTTTGGATTTTAGATTTAGAGCCATATCAAAGATGAGTATCTCATTACCCTTTCCACAAACAGCTATCTCCTCACCATTGGTAGCAATAAAAGCTAAATTTTCACCATGGGTATAACTTTTTATAAATTTCCCCTCAAATGAGTGTATGGCTATACGGTTATCATGTCCAGCTGAGAGGATGCTATTTTTGCCAAATTTAACCCCATATACGGCATCGGTATGGAAGCTAATAGTGTTATTGAGGGTAAAACTCTTCATATCCCATAGTTTGACGGTTGTATCTGCTGAACCCGAAGCTAGATATTTTCCATCGGGGCTAAAAACTAGGTCAAGCACTACATTGGTATGGGATTTGAGAAGCTTAAGGAGTTTACCACTTCGATAGTCGTAGATACGGATTTCATTATTTTGAAAATACCCACCCACAGCGAGATACCTCTCATCGCTACTTAAAGCGATGGCAAATATATTCCCTTCACTTCCAGCTCCTATCTCACCTAAAATCTTTCGCTTCTCTTTGCCACTTCTGCTATCCCATACCCTTATGCTCTTATCAGCACTAGCAGAGATGATATCACCACTTTTGCTGACAATAAGGTTTTTCTTTATCATTGCTGTATGTCCACCTGTATCAATGGATAGGATGGCACTATTTGCCAAAAGTAAGTAGCTAAACACTACCATCATCAAAATTATCTTTTTCATTTTTTATTTTTCCTTTATGTGTGTAATTGTAGGGGTTCAAAATTTTGAACCCCTACGGTTGCCCAAAAAAACATAATCATTCAAGGGTAGGCATAAAAC
>DZCE01000228.1 GCA_022736375.1 Arcobacter nitrofigilis
AATGGGTTTACTACCTCTGTTTTTCCATACCATCCATAGGATTTTAAAGTGGGAGCAAGGTCTTTTTTCCAATGCTCAAAACTTTTACCTTCTACTTGAGCTTTATGCAAACTCTCTTGTATATCTCCCAATAAGTCAAGATTTACCACTTTAGCAACAGTGAACGCCCTATGATGAGCTTCATGCATAATCTCATCATAATCAAAGTGTAGCTCTGGGTGCTTTGCTTCATGATGTGCAATCGCATCAAGTGGCGGAGTCTCAAACGAAAGTCCTATTGGCATACTTTAATAGCCTCTTCTAACTCATAAGTGTAATCTAAAAGATTTGAATAATTCATTATGAGATTTTTAATAGTTTTTACATTTGACGCATTGGCATCACGGATAAGTGTTGGCTTTGGTACAATAGGCACTTGACATCTTGTCACGATTGGCTCACATTCACATGGTATAGGCTTAGTGCAACTTGTAAATAGAGCGATAGTCGTTAAGAATATCATTAATATTTTCACATTCTGTTTCATTGCTGTCTTCTCCTTTTATAATTATCTCTCTTAGCTGTTGTATCTCTTGAGGTTTGGTCTCAAGAGCCTTTTTATAATTGGCTATCTTGCTTTCATAGAAAATCTTATCTTTTTGAATCTGATTTGTTAACGCTTGGTTTTTAGATTCAAGCACTATAATTTGTCTATCTTTTCCGATTATTTCTTTTTTTAGCTTAGTGATGCGTGATAAGTCATATAGTATCACAACAAAAGAAGCTAAAACGACTACCCAAAATCTATACTTTACGATTGTTAAAATTGCGTTCATGCTTAGCTCCTTTTGTGTATTTTGTTTCTGTGATGACCCTCATGTATATCATGATGATAGAGAAGATAATCACATACACCTCTCTCGTGTCAACACCCCAATGCTTCTCTATCATCGAAGTGATGACCATGGAATTTGATTCTAACACTCCTAATATTCCCATCAAGACTGCTACTAAAACTGTTCTACTTTTTAAAGCCCACATATCTATCCTTTTATGAAATAATCAAGCACAATAGCACCAATAGCACTAAAAAGCCCCCAAGCAAGTTTATTTAAAGTACCTTCAATGCTATTTATCCGTCTTTCTAAATCTTGCGTTTTTATCTCCGTTGAGACTAGGAGTTTTAGTGTTGTTCCTATATCTTTTAGTGTCTCTGCCATGTTGTTTGTTTTTTCCTCAAGTCTTGCTAGTCTTTCATCTGTCATATATTCTCCTTTTTAATCAATATATATAGCGTTAAACGGCGTTAATCTTGCGTTAAATAGCGTTAACAACTTTAGAGTTGTATCGTTAGTCAAAAACACTATTATCAGTCTCTAGAGTGGCATTTAAAATCAGTGTTGTAAAAAGCTCTTCTAGCTCATCCATCTTCATATCTGGGTATCTTTTCTCTAACG
>DZCE01000229.1 GCA_022736375.1 Arcobacter nitrofigilis
ATCAGATTTATTCTATATGGCAATTAGCATTGAGTACAGCAGCAAAAAACTTTATGAAAAGGGATAGCAAGATTATAAACATGTTTGATAAGCTATCGAATTATACGGATAAATCTTGTACTGATGACCAGAGATACTCAAAAATAATGTTTAGATGAGGTAATTATGAAATTTATAATCGATGATATGATTTTTGAAAAATTTGAAAATGTTCAAATTGGAGTAATTGTATGCAAGAATATCTTAAATACATATAGTACTCACTATGATGAGTTTGACGGACTTTTAAAAGATATTGAAGCAAAAGTAAAAGAACAATTTACTGATAAGGTTGTGCATGAAAATGAAAAGATAGCAATATGGAGGGAGGTATATACTGCCTTTGGTGCAAAGCCCAAGAAATATAAGTGCTCAATTGAAAATTTATGCAATATGATACTTTCAGGAATAACAATTAGGAGAATTAATCCATTAGTAGATTTATATAATTATATCTCCCTAAAATATCTTTTGCCCGTGGGGGGAGACGACCTAGATAAGGTAGAAGGTGATATCCAACTTACTGTATCTGACGGTACAGAAACATATTATGTATTAAATGGAGCAGAAAAGGAGTGTAGTAATCCAAAGTTTAACGAAGTGATATATAAGGATAAAGTAGAAGTGTTGTGCAGAAGATGGAACTGGCGAGAATGTGATAAGACTAAATTTACTGATAATACATCAAATGCAGTGATTTTTGTTGAAGGTGTTAAAATATTTGATGAAAGTAATATGCAAAATATTTTAGATGATTTATCTGCACTCATTTCTAAATATTGTGGTGGAGAGAATATCCAAACATGTGTACTTAATTCGCAAAACAAAGAAATAAATTTATTACCATAGCAATAAAATATTTAAAAACGAGGAGGCTTAATAATGGAGTTAACTTATCAACAAATTGTTGAATTAAAAGGATCATTAAAAATTAATACACAGGCTTTTATTAATGGAAAGTATACAAATTCTCACTTGGGCAAAACATATCAGAAAATTTCACCAATAGATGGCATGATTATTGCTGAGATAGCTGAATGTGATGAGAAGGATGTTGATTATGCAGTTCAATGTGCTAAGAACTCCTTCAATTCCGGTGTTTGGTGCAAAATGGACCCTGTTATGCGAAAAAAAGTGTTATTTAAATTCGCAGATTTAATTGAAAAAAATATAATGGAATTAGCTGTATTAGAAACAATAGATATGGGAAAGCCTGTAGCATTCTCGTGTGGAGAAATACAAAGAGCCTCAAATACGGTCAGGTGGTTTGCTGAAGCTATAGATAAAATGTATGGGTCGATTGCTACGAGTAAGAGTAATACTATTGGAATGATTACTCGTGAACCTGTTGGTGTAGTTGGAGCCATTACTCCATGGAATTA
>DZCE01000230.1 GCA_022736375.1 Arcobacter nitrofigilis
CATTAGAAGCAGCTCCTAGTGTACATGTAGATTCTCTTTGGTTTCCACCTATAACACTTAAATCCCCATTTGGTAATATTTTTACTATTCTATTATGTCCAACATCTGCCACATAAAGATTACCAAGTTTATCAACTACCACATCCATCGGTTTGAGTAAACTATCATTATTGATTGTAACTGTACTATTTACACCATTGTGATCTCTTTTGAAAATTCTATTATTATCTTTATCCGCAACAAAAATATTTCCACTACTATCAACACTTATTCCCGTTGAATATTGAGAAATCCCTAAATCTGTAAAACTTCCTATAAGAGTTTCTACTCCACCATTGATAGGGATAGTTTTGAGTGCTTTATGTACCGTATCTATAAAATAAAATTTATTATCATAGATTTCCATAACACTCGCATTGGATTCTCCATAGAGTGTTGAGATAAGGTTATCTGATGAAGCAACTAAACTAAGCCATGATGGAAGTGTATTCGCTACTATCGCGATCCCATCTCCATCTTGGTCAGTTGTAATAATAGGATAGCTATATGGACTATTTTCAGTCGCTGTTGTAACTCCGCTACTTGTAAAAGTTGGTGCTTCGTTGATATTTGAAATTGTGATATGGATTATTTTTTCCTCTATAAACCCTGTTCCGCTATCATTCATAATCACTATGACTGTATAAGTAGTCGTACCAAGCTCATAATTTGGAGCATTTTTAAATCTCAACTCTCCAGTAGTAGTATTGATATCAAAAAGAGCCGCATCGAGTCCTGTTTTTAGTGAATAGGTCACTGTTCCATTTGCATCTGCCATCGTGATATTTCCGACACCATTTGTATTTTCATCGACTCCATTTGTTTGTTCATTGAGCACCCATTTTGCGTAGAGTGTTTTTGGAGCTATGATTTTAGTATCAAAGTTAAATTCTGTGGTTATATTGTTCTCATTGTACCAACCACCAAAAACATATCCAAGTTTTCTAGGGTTTATTGGTTTTTCTATAGTTCGGTTATAACTTACATTGATATCCTCTATCGCTGTTCCCCCATTTGATTCAAATTCGATAAGCGATACCTGAAAATCCCATTTTGCAAAGAGATTTATATCACTTATAATTGGTGTATTTGAAGCAAAAGGTGAAGTGAAATCAAAATCACTATACCACCCTTTGAAAGTATATCCACCCTCTTTTGTAGGAGTTGGTATGGTTATGATTTCACTATATCCTACCACTTGTGATGGTATCGTTGCTCCACCATTTGTCTCAAATACTACATAATACAGATTTGGATTGTATTTTGCATAGAGTGTTTTATTTGCATCGATTGCTGTTTCAAAATCATAAAGAGTAGTAAGATTGCTCTCATTGTACCAAGCTGCAAAAGTAAATCCTGTTTTTGTTGGTTCTGTTGGGAT
>DZCE01000231.1 GCA_022736375.1 Arcobacter nitrofigilis
CATAGCAATGTCGGGTGCGATCATCATAAAGAGAAATATCGCTTTTGAATCCACCCATAACGGAAATCCATTTTATAAATAGTGGATTCCTGCCTGCGCAAGGATGACAGGAATATTGCGAGCGAAGCGCGGTAATCTAGTTTGTTAGAGGTGTTCTCTAGTAATTTTGGCTGGAAACACTACACAGTATTCAATTCATATCGTACATTTCTGCCACCAGTTCCTTCGATTTGTTTGATACAGCCAAATTGAAGCAAGAGTGCTATATCTCTCACTGCTGTAGCCTTACTTATCTTTGTGATAGATATATATTTTTTTGTACTGATGCCGCCATCGAAATTTTCATTGCCTAAATCCAAAATTTTATTCAAAACTTTGATCTGCCTCTCATTCAAAGGTTTTGCTCGATATCGATCCCAAAACTTAGTTTTTTGTACCAGATGTTCTATATTTTTTAGAGCAAGCAGCATGGCATTTTTAAATATTTGCAAGTGCCAAATAAGCCAAGCAGTTATATCAAATGTTTTATTGATAAAAAGATTTGTAGTTTTATCCAAAATACCATAATAGCCCTTTCTGTCATTATTGATGGCTGTAGATATTGAATAGAGTTTAAAATTTGTAACAGTTGTATTTTGCGAGAGCAGATAATCAGTAATTGCTCTAGATATCCTTCCATTTCCATCATCATATGGGTGGATAGATACAAACCATAAATGAGCTATTGCGCTTTTGATATAGATATTATCTCTGGAATTGTTGCAATACTCTAAAAAGTTTTTTATATCCTCTTCAATAAAAGATATAGGAACAGCCAAGTAGTGAACCTTCTCATATCCAATAGCTCCAGAGACCACTTCCATATCATCATTTTCTCTAAATTTAGCAATATTTATTTTTTGCAGCCTACTGTAACTACTCTCAAAAAGGCAATTGTGCCAACCATGAAGCCTCTCGAGGCTTAAAGGCTCTTTGTTGAGATTGGAATCGATAAGTATGTCACTTAGTGCATCAGATGAGGATGTAGCATATTTATCACTTCTGCTGTCAAAATCTTTATCCAACTTTTTCCTAAATGAAGATCTGACACTCTCTCTTTTGTAAATTTCACCCTCTATCAAAGAAGTATTTATGGCTTCATCGGTAAGTGTATCAATTTCAATTTGTCTGATCTCTTCTTGACTAAAAAGTTTTGACACGCCATCAAGAATACCTCTTTGATAATCGATGTCAGCTATGAGTTCTAGTAGTGCTGATTTGTCATAAGTAAAATTTGGATAATCAGGATGTTGCCATATCCATTTATTGATTTTTTTTTGCATATAGACTCCTGCTGAGACGAATACTTATTATAATAGTATCATAATTAGAGCCGATTAGAGCAGGGATTCGTCTTATTTTAATAAATTTGCTG
>DZCE01000232.1 GCA_022736375.1 Arcobacter nitrofigilis
GAATTTTGATAGTGGGATTGTGAAGACTATTGAGTGGTATTTAAACAAATATAAATTATAAGGTAATAAAATAATGAAATACGATGAAGCAAAACAAGCACTTTTAACCAATCAAAAAACTTGGCTAGTTACAGGAGTTGCTGGATTTATTGGTTCAAATCTAGCAGAACAATTACTAAAGCTTAATCAAAAAGTAATAGGACTTGACAATTTTGCTACAGGACATAAACATAACTTAGAGCATATCAAAAACTCTGTTTCTCAGGGTCAATGGGCAAATTTTTCATTTACAGAGGGTGATATAACAGATTATAAAACTTGCATTGAAATCACTAAAAATGTAGATATAGTTCTTCATCAAGCAGCACTCGGTTCTGTACCTCGCTCTATTGATAATCCTGTGAATTCCAATGCTTCAAATGTAAGTGGATTTTTAAATATGCTTACAGCTTCTAAAGACAATGGAGTAAAAAGATTTGTTTATGCTTCAAGTTCATCTGTATATGGTGACTCAGCAGAACTACCAAAAGTTGAAAGCAGAACTGGTAATTTACTTTCTCCCTATGCTGTCACAAAATATGTCAATGAACTTTATATGGGAGTATTTTATAAATGTTATGGATTTGAATCTATAGGGCTTAGATACTTCAATGTATTTGGCAAAAGACAAGACCCAAATGGAGCTTATGCTGCAGTGATGCCAAAGTGGATATCACAAATGCTAAATGGTGAAGATGTTTATATAAATGGTGATGGTGAAACAAGTAGAGATTTTACTTACATCGACAATGTAGTTCAAGCAAATATATTAGCAGGGACTACTACAAATACACAAGCTTTTGCAAAGGCTTACAACACAGCAGCAGGTGGAAGAGAAACTTTAAATAATCTTTTTCGTGCTATCAGAAATGAACTTGAAGCTAAACTACCAGACTTAAAAATAAAAGATGCCATCTATAGAGATTTTCGAGCGGGGGATATAAGACACTCAAATGCTAATATAGATAGTGCAAAAGAATTGCTAGGATATGAACCAACTCACACACTTGAACAAGGCTTAAAAGAATCAATACAATGGTATATCAACGATATAAAAGGAGTAAAATAAATGGATAAAATATGTGTAATAGGACTTGGATATGTAGGACTTCCACTAGCTCATGCATTTTCTTCAAAATATGAAGTAGTAGGTTTTGATATTTCAAAGTGGAGAATAGATGAACTCTCAAGTGGGCATGATAGAACTTTGGAACTATCAGAGAACCAAGTCAAGGAAGCTATAAAAAACGGTATGAAATTTACTCTTAATATCAATGATATCAAAGATTGTAACATCTACATAGTAACTGTACCAACACCTATAGATAAAAACAAAAGACCAGATTTAACTCCACTTATCAAAGC
>DZCE01000084.1 GCA_022736375.1 Arcobacter nitrofigilis
GCACTTTGCTAAATGAATGTCAAGGGTTTTTTGAGGGAAATTGGAAAAAGGTGTGGAACTGACTTTATTTATATACATTATATAATAAAAATTAACACTTTTATTAGTTATTGTATTTTATGTGCTTTTAATCTTTTCTAACTATACTTCCATTTAGTTACGCTAGTAACCATATATTATTTGTAAGGATTTTAAATGGCACTTTATGATAGAGATTATACACAAGCCAACAATAGTGGCTATGTATTAGAAAATGAAGGGGTTTCTGTTGGTTTTATGAAAAAAACATATCAGTTGCTTGCGGCTAGTATGATAGCAGCAGCAGCTGGTGCATACGCTACACTGCCATATGCAGAAGTAGTATCACAATACAAATGGGGAATATTTGCATTTGAGTTATTTATGTTATTTATTGGGCTTAGAATGACTAGAAATAAACCAGGTCTAAATTTAGCAGCACTATTTGCATTTACATTTGCAGCTGGTGTTTCGCTTGTACCAATGCTATCATTCTTAATAGGTTCAGGCAAAGGTGGAGTGATAGGAAATGCATTTTTGATGACATCAGTACTTTTTGGTGCATTGAGCTTGTTTGCAATTAATAGTAAAAGTGACTTTTCAAGCTGGGGTAAACCACTATTTATTACACTTATAGTTATTATCATTGCATCACTTGTTAATATGTTTATACTCAATAGTCCAATTATGCATGTTGTAATTACTGCTGTAGTCTTGTTACTATTTGGAATGTTTACTATATATGACACTCAAAATATAGCAAATGGGGCGTATGATTCTCCTGTTGACGCTGCTGTATCTCTATTTTTAGATTTTGTAAACATGTTCACTGCAATTCTTCAACTATTGGGCATTATGGGAAGTGATGACTAATTTGAAATGTGAACCAAAAGTTATGCGTCTAATTGACGCTAACTTGAACCGCTTAAAAGAGGGAATTAGGGTTATTGAAGATATTGCAAGATATTATGATGACAATAAAGAGCTGGCTTCAACACTAAAATCAATCAGACATAAATGCAAGATAGATATTTACCGTGAACTTTTGATCTCCAGAAATAGTGAAAATGATGTGTTGCGTCAAACTACGAAAAGTGAATTAACTCGTTCAACATTAAATGATATTTTAATAGCCAACTACAAAAGAACCCAAGAATCATCACGAGTACTAGAAGAGATATTTAAAATAATAGATCCAATGCTGTCCGAGCAATTCAAAGAGATTAGATATAAAATGTACACCATTGAAAAAGAAAATCTAGAAACCTATTGATTTTGCATTCACAAAAAGCACTTCAAACTCCAAATAATCATACGGATAATTAACTATAAGTGCTTTTGTCTCTTTATAGCCCATTTGATGTTTTCCTCCACTGACACCACTATGTTTTATATATCTAAACATCTCCTCTTTTGACTTAAAGTGAAGCTTATAAGAGCGAAGTTCATATGTTGCGTCATAATACTTGTCAAATGCTTTTATAAATTCTTCGCTACTTTGCAATGGTGAGTTTATTTTTGCTGTTCCATGAATAGTTTTAAATGTATTATTTGTAAAAAGTGATGCAGTTAAGTATTTGCTTGTGCAAGAGAGATGCGAGAGAGTGTTTTCTAGATTACTGCACCATTGCAAAGCAGATGATGAAAGCAATAAATCATATCTATTTTTAGCAAAAAGGACACAACTAGACTCTAGATTGAAATTAAAAAGTTGCTTTTCTATTTTGGCTGACTCTGGATGTTCGAACAGCATATCAATTGAGCCATCAGTAGCATAAAAATTACTAAAAATAATCCCCTTCTCAATACAATTTTTATACACAGAGCCAGTGCCACAACCAATATCTACTATGGAACCGTATTCTCTTTTTTCTATCATATTAACAAGCTCGTTTGCAACTATTGTTTGTATTTGATTATAAGTATTGTATTCACAAGCGAACCTTGAAAATTCCTTCATTGGCTTGTGTTGATTATTTGTATCTTTGTAGCTCTTGTGGCTCATATCGCTTGTCATCTCATTTTTAATCTATTTAGGTATAATACTTCAAATTATATCTAAATAAAAATTGAAACAAGAGGTCAAAATGGAATCTACTTTATTGGTTATTCAAATCGTACTATCAATTGTAATTACTATTGCTGTATTATTGCAAAAAAGCTCTGGCATGGGGCTTGGTGCATACAGTGGAAGCAATGAGTCACTATTTGGAGCAAAAGGTCCAATGGGATTTTTGGCAAAAGCTACATTTTTCATAGGTTTTCTTTTTGTACTAAATACACTTGCACTCACATATGTCTATACAAAACAGAGCAATAAATCTGCTGCTGATTTGATACCAAGCAATAATAAAGTAATCCCTGCATCACAAATGCCAACAGCTCCTGCATCAACTCCGATGGTGCCTAAAACTAATTAAATATACAGGGATATTAAAAATGAAAAATATATTTTTATGCTTAGCTTTTTTGTTATTTATTAGTGGATGTGGCAATAAAAATTATATATTATTGCAAGATCAAAATTCTGCAAAAAACAACAATCAATCACAAAACAAGATTTATTACGAAAATAAAATATCGGCACAAGATAGAATTTTAGTAGATATATATAATGGTGATAAACCAATGGGTACAAATCAAGCCACAGCAGCGTATCAGGATGATACTAGAGGATTCTTGGTTTCACAAAATGGAACTGTCTATTTGCCATTGGTTGGAAATGTTGGAGTAGCTGGTCTAAGTGAAAATCAAGCTACAAATATGCTGACACGATATTATCAGAAATATCTAAAATATCCATTTGTCAAAGTAAGCATATTAAATCAAAAAGTGTATGTTTTAGGAGAAGTTGCAAAACCTGGTGCCGTACCAGTTGTGAATGCAAAAATGAATCTTTTTGAAGTCATAGCACAAGCTGGTGATTTAACGAATTATGCGCAAAGGAATGAGGTAAAAATAATTTCGATGCAAGATGGAAAAAGAGTTGTAAAAAACATAGATATAACAAATCTAAACTCAATGGATTCTAATGATATCACCATAAGACCTAATGATATAGTATATATACCGCCAAAGGGGATCAAGGCGTTTAATATAGCAATAAATGATGCAACTCCTGTGCTTGATATAGTCAACAAACTAATTTCACCATTTGTGAATATAAAATACCTAGCAAATTAAGAGAGTATATATGAAGTCATTAGCAGAACTAGAAACAAATAATAACCACAATGAAGATGAAATTGATTTAAAGCAAATATTTGAGGTAATAACAAAAAATAAAAAACTTATAGCAATCATTACTTTATTTGTATTTTTATTATCATTAATATACGCATATTTTTCTACAAATATATATTCTACATATTCAACAATAGAGATACCAGCAAAATCACAGCCATCAATGCCAACTGAAATTGATATTTTTGCAGGTGGTTTAGGCGGGGATCAAGACTTACACAATGAAATCGAAGTGCTTCAATCAAGAGAATTATTATTAAAATTACTAGAAATTGCTCCACTGAATATTAGATATTTTAGCAATGGTTTTTTGAAAGATAAAGAACTATATACCAATAAGCCTTTTAATCTTAGTGCTACAAACAATTCTAAAAATATTGTTGGCAATGTAATATTTAAAGTTGATACTATAAATGAAAAAAGTTACAATATTGAAGTGAAATTTAAAAACAATAATAAGAAAAAAATAGAGCTAGGTGGTGTTTATAATTTTGGTCAAACAGTAAAAACAGACTATCTAACTTTCAATCTTAATAAAACAAAATATTTATCAAAATCGAACGGTTCATTTAAAATAATATACACTCCAAATATAGATAATTTTATAGATAGTTTTATACGAACGAATTTAGGGGTTGCACCAATAAATAAGGATGCATCAGTTGTAAAATTGACATATAGTGATAATGATGCTGCTAGAGGAGTAGATATACTCAACTCATTAGTAAAACTGTACTTTACACAAAAGCTTGATTTGCAACAAATGGAGACAAAAAGTAAATTAAAGTTTATAGATGACCAACTAAAAATAACATATGCGGATTTAGCTAATTCTGAAAAAAGTTTAAAAGATTATAAGCAGAAAAATACAATAGCATCCATACCAAATAGCTCAACTGTATTATTGAACCAAATAGTAGACACTGATACGCAAAAAAGTCAAATTGACATTAAACTAAATATACTGCAAGGTCTAATGGATCAAATAAAAAGTACAAATAATATATCAACTGTGTCAATAGATGCGCTTGGATTACAGGCATCTCCTATATCCACAATGATAATGTCATTACAACAAAAATCTGCAGCAAAAAATGCTCTTTTGGTTGATTATACAAATCAGCATCCAGATGTATTGCGAACAAGTAAAGAGATAGACGAACTAAAACGATCAATAAAAGGCTCTATTAATAGTTTGTATGCTTCTACAAAAAAACAACAATCAGACTTGCAAACATCGAAAAACTTATATGAAAATACTCTGCAACAAATGCCGGCTCAAGAGCTTAATCTTCTTAACTTAAATAGGAGTTTTCAGGTAAACGAAAAAATGTATTCGTATTTGCTAGAGAAAAAATCAGAATTTGAAATTATGAATGCTTCTGCAATATCACAAAACCGTATACTTGATCGTGCTATACTCTATCCAGAGCCAATTAAACCAAAAAGATCATTAATTGCAATGTCGGGATTATTACTTGGTTTATTGCTTGGAATGGTGGTTGCATTGATAAGAAACTTTATGGATAAAAAGATTTCGTCAGTTGCAGATATTGAAAGGATTACAAATATACCAATATATGGTGTATTGCCACAAAATAAAGAAGTGGTTGCATTTAATGAATCATTTAATATGCTTAGAACAAATATAGAATTCTCGCCTTCAAAAGATAAATGTAAAGTTGTAATAATTACTTCAAATATCCCTGGTGAAGGCAAAACAACTATATCGTCAAACTTAGCAAAAACATTAGCAAAAGCTGGGAAGAAAACTATACTACTTGATTTTGATCTTCGCAAATCAGCACTAAATAGAGAATTTCCGGAACTAGTTTCTAGAAACGGAATGAGTCAGTTACTAGCCAATATGTGTGGGCTTAAAGATGTCGTTATTAGTGCTGGTGAGTATTTGGATGTTGTCTTTTCTGGCAAAGTGCCACCAAATCCATCTGAATTATTGTTATCAAACACTATTGATGACATAATCGGTGAACTTAAGAACAGATACGACTATATTATACTTGACACGGCTCCAATTGGACTAGTGACTGATGCCATGATACTAAATAAGAAACATTTGCATGATATATTTTTGGTCACGTCAAGAGCAAATTATACAGATAAAGCTCTTATTGAGAATTTCAACAAGCTAGCTCATAGACATCATATGAAATCACTTGGTTTTATAATCAATGATGTTAAAATAGATAGCGGTTATGGTTATGGTTATGGTTATGGTTACGGATATGGTCATACAGAGAAATAACAATTGATAAAGAGTCTATTTAAAAGTAAACCAGCTCTTTCACTGTTATCAACAGACATACACTCTCATCTGATTCCAGGCATCGATGATGGTTCTCAAAACCTAGAGACATCGCTTGAACTAATAAAAGAGTTGCAAAAAGCTGGCTTTAAGAGGTTGATTACCACACCACATAATTTGCATCCTAAATTTGGTAATAATAGTGATGCTATTAAAAAAGGTATAGATGAGCTTAAAATAGCATGCAAAGAGAGTGGTATCGATATTGAGATAGAGGCTGCATGTGAATATTATTATGGCTCAAAGTTTCTGGAACATATCAAAAGTGATAACCTATTGCATATCAATAAATTTGTGCTTTTTGAGTTTTCATATCAATCTGAACCCATCAACCTAGAAGAGACTATATATGAACTAAAAAGTCGAGGATACAAACCTTTGCTAGCTCATCCTGAGAGATATATATATTGGCACAATAAACTTGACAGATATGAGTATCTAAAAAATCTTGGGGTATATTTTCAATTAAACCTCAACTCTCTTGTTGGCTACTATTCTGCTCCTGTACAAAAAGTAGCCAAACATTTATCCCAAAAAGGATTTGTAGATTTCTTAGGAAGTGATACGCATCACAGCACTCATACAAACTCACTAAATAAAGTGTTTAAAGATAAAAACTACAATGAATTACTCAAAAATAATACTATACTAAACGATAGCTTGGTTTTTTAATTGCAATTCCTGCCAATTGTAAATCACTCACTTAGCTACAATAGGTCTATT
>DZCE01000019.1 GCA_022736375.1 Arcobacter nitrofigilis
TTAATTGCAATTCCTGCCAATTGTAAATCACTCACTTAGCTACAATAGGTCTATTACTACCCTCATCACAGCCATATTCCAGCTCGGATTTATACAATTGAAGGCTTTTCATAACCATTAATCGCCACTTTCGGTCTATTTTGTTATAATACAATAAAATAATTTGGAGGCAAAATAGTATGATCGATATAGAAGAGTTAAAACCACTAATCATAGAGCGACTAGAGCCATTAAAACCAAATAAGATTATATTGTTTGGAAGTTATGCATATGGTACTCCAAATGAAGATAGTGATATAGATCTGTTTTTACTAAAAGATGATTTGGAACCTCAAAGCATGAGAGGTTACAAACTGGAGCTCCAAAAAAAACTTTTTGATATTCAAAAAAAGTATCTACTAGGGATAGATATATTTGTAGATAGTACTTCAAGAATGGAAAATAGAATAAAAAATGTCAAAGATCAATTTTATGATGAGATATTAACCAAAGGTATAAAAATATATGGCTAATAAAACTTATGCAAAAGAGTGGCTAATATTTTCTATCAAGAATCTTAATACTGCAAAACTGCTTTTTAATGTGAAACACTATGAGGATATTATCGGTGTAGAGTTGCAACAAGCCTTGGAAAAGATGCTAAAAGCAATATTTGCGTATGAAAATATAAAAATACAAAAAGATCACGACCTAGTAAAACTATACTACACAGTTGAGCAATATATTAAAATGAAAGATGATAAGATTGTATATCTAAGATTGGCGACTGATTATTACAAAGAAGATAGATACCCAAATCCAAATTATTGTTTGCCGCCAAGAGATGAGATAAAAGAAGTTTTAGAGTTCACTGAGCAACTTTTTGATAGAATTTGTGATATTTTGGATATAGAGCCTAAAGAGCTAAAATGCTAACCAAACTCAAGCCAAAGTCAAAATTTAGTCGAAATGTACTCACTCTTATGACGGGCACAATGATAGCACAAGCTTTGCCACTCGCTATCACACCTATTCTTACGAGATTGTATTCGCCTAGTGATTTTGGTATTTTTGCTATATTTGTTGCTCTCACAGGGGCATTTGGTGTTGTTGCAACTGCTAGATATGAACAAGCTATAATGCTACCTAGTTCACATGATGAAGCAATATCCTTAGTTGCACTTAGCCTCATAATGGCTACTATATTTTCATCCATTTTAGCTCTATTTATATGGATATTTTTTGATTTTCTATCCAGTGCTACACATATAGGATATTGGCTTTATGGTATACCGTTTGGGGTTTTGCTTGTATCAATATTCAATACGCTAATCGCCATGAACAACAGATTGGCTCTTTATAGAGATATAGCAAAAAGCACTGTATTAAAAGCGATAGTATTAGCTGTGTCTCAAATTATACTTGGCTTTATGAGTGTTGGATTTGGTGGATTAATCTTTGGCTTTTTAAGCTCAAGTATAGTTGCCAACCAAAAACTTTGGCATAATATTAGAAATTATAAATTTGAAAATATCAGTATAAATATATTAAAACAATTAGCTGGCAAATATAGGGACTTCCCGATTTTTCAAGCTCCACATGCTCTTCTTAATACTCTTGTTACTTATCTTCCTGTATATCTATTTGCTCCATTTTTTGGTATGAGCGTGGTTGGTCTTTATTCTCTTAGTAGCAGAGCTGTTTTTATGCCTCTATCCATATTGGCAAACTCAAATGCAAAAGTCTACAATCAGCACATCACTGCAAATCTAAATGAAGTTCCAAAAGCTAGATATGAATTTACAATCAGGCTTTTAAAAAAATTTAGCTCCATATTAATAATTCCATATGTGATATTTGTAATATTTGCACCAAATATTTTTTCATTTGTCTTTGGCGAACAATGGAGGGTGGCTGGAGTATATGCACAGATTTTATCCCCTTGGTTTTTCCTAAACTCCATTGTTTCCATTGTCGCATATATTCCAAGTATGATGAACGAACAAAAAGGTGCATTAAAAATAGCCATAGCTCATGCTATTTTACTTACTTTAGCCATATCTATCGGTATTTATCTTGGGAGCATAGAGTATGCACTAATGCTATTTACTCTATTTCAATGCACGGTTCTTGTATATAATCTGTTTTGGATGCTCTCTTTAATCAGGAAAGCACAATGAAAATACTATTAATAGCAAACCACAAGTCTGTATTTGGAAAAGAGCTACTTGAAAATCTCGTAAAACAAGGCGTTAATGCTAGCTTACTTGATTTTGAAACACTAAATATTTATACCATAAATATCAACAATGATAAGTATGCCAAAAAATTTGCAAAATATAAAAAATTACCAAAAATTCATATGATATTTAGACTGTTTTTTATATCTAAGATATTGTGTGAGAATAGTTTTGATGTAGTCAATATTCATACGGCTAGGCTTATATATGTTGCTATATTGCCAATATTAGCCAGTCAGAAACTAATTACCACAATCTATGGAAGCGATTTTTACAGACAAGGGACATTGGCTAGAAAAATACAAAAATTGATATATAAAGCATCATCATGTATAACATTTACAAATCCACTTACACAGCAGAGTTTTTTGGATTATTACGATGACTTTAAAGATAAAAGTGTAGTTTGTAGATTTGGACTAGGGACGCTGGATTTTATAGATAAAAATAGAAACATATCAAAATCCAAGATCAGAGAAGAACTTGGGTATAGTCATAATAAAACCATAATCACCTGTGGATACAATGCCTCAGTTGCACAACAACATGGGGAAATTATCAAAGAAATTTTAAAGCTTCCAAAAGATACTTTGGATAGCATACAGTTTATTTTCCCGATGACATATGGCGATACGGCACACAAAGAAAAAATAAAAAATATACTAAAATCAACTATTTTGGACTATATAGTGCTAGAGAATTATCTCCATGGGGACGAGAATGCAAACATTAAATTAGCTAGTGACATTATGATAAATATGCTCAAAACTGATAGTTTTTCTGGCTCAATGCAGGAGTTTTTGTACGCTTCAAATATTATCATTACAGGCTCGTGGCTACCATATGAGTTATTTGACAAAGAGGGAATAGTCTATGAAAAAATAGATAAACTCTCTACTCTGCACTCAAAAATAAGTGAAGTTCTAAGTAGAAATTTCATACTAAATAAAAATATAGAGATAATTAAAAATCTTTCAAATTGGAACAATAATATAAAAAGCTGGATAGAAGCATATGAAGGCACTACAAAATGACAATATGGATACTAAATCATCACGCATTAACACCTCAAATGAGTGGAGGAACTAGACATTATGATTTTGCGAAAGAGCTTATCAAGCGAGGTCATAAAGTAGTGATAATCTCATCAAGTTTTCACTACTCCAAATATAGCGAACTAAAAGAGTATGGCAATTCTGAATATATCAAGGAAGATATTGATGGGATAGAGTGGGTATGGCTAAAAACTCCACCGTACACGGGCAATGGAATTGCAAGAGTAAAGAATATGTTAAGTTATACACATAAAGCTATATCTATCATTCCAACTCTAAACTTGCCAAAACCTGACACCATTATAGGCTCATCTGTACATCTCTTTGCTGTGTATGCTGCTTATAGATTATCACTTCGCTACAAAACACCATTTGTGATGGAGGTGCGAGACCTATGGCCACAAACACTTATTGATATGGGTATATCTAAATGGCATCCATTTATTATTATACTAGGAGTATTGGAGAAGTTTTTATACAAAAAAGCAGATAAAATAATCACTAATCTGCCGTATGCCTCTAGCTATATATCTAAATTTACAGACTCAAGTAAAGTAGAGTGGATAAGCAATGGTGTAGATATATCAAATGTCATTTATAAAAAACCAGAAAATAGAAAAATCCTAAAAGTAGCATACACAGGTGCATTGGGTGTGGCTAACAATCTATCATTGTTGGTTGAGTTTGCAAAAACAAAACCGAAAAATATTGAATTTTTAATAGTGGGTGACGGAGTGGAGAAGGCAAAACTACTACAACTCTCAAAAGGTCTAGAAAATATTCAAATCAAAGAGCCAGTAGCAAAAGATGAAGTGCCTTGCATTCTACAAAATAGCGATATATTGTACTTCAATCTAAAAGATAGTCCAGTGTTTAAATATGGTATTAGTTCTAATAAGCTTTTTGACTATATGGCATCTGGAAGAGTCATAATTTTTTCATCAAATGCTACAAATAACCCGATAAAAGAGTGTGATGGAGGTATCACAATAGAGCCTGACAATATAGAAGCCCTGCAAAATGCAATATATCAAATACAAAATATGTCATATGAAAAAAGAGTGCAACTAGGTGAAAACAATCGAGATTATTGCAAACAAAACTACGATATAAAAGTTTTAGTCGATAAATTAGAAAATATACTGCTTGGGGTGATAAATGGCTAAAAGATTATTTGATATTATATTTGCACTACTTTTTATAATCATATTTTCACCATTTTATATTCTCACAGCTTTGTTAATTTTAGTTGGCATTGGTCGCCCTATTCTTTTTGCTCAAGAGCGTCCCTCGCAGAATGAAAAAATATTTGGAATATACAAATTTCGTACAATGAGCAACCAAAAAGATGAAAACGGAGTACTTCTAGGTGACGAGAAGAGGCTTGGTAAAATAGGTAAATTTATAAGAAGTAGTAGTCTTGATGAATTACCACAACTATTTAATGTCCTAAAAGGCGATATGAGTATAGTTGGACCTAGGCCATTACTGATTGAATATTTACCGCTATACAGCAAAGAGCAAAGAAAAAGACACAATGTAAAAGCAGGAATTACAGGTTGGGCTCAAGTAAATGGACGAAACGCTATAAGTTGGGAGCAAAAATTTGAGTATGATGTATGGTATGTAGAAAATCAATCATTCGTGCTTGATATGAAAATATTGTGGTTAACTGTGCTAAAATTATTCAAAAGAAGTGACATTAGCTCCAATACGAGCGTGACAATGGAAAAATTTAGAGGCAATAACCAATGAAAAGTATATACATATATGGGGCTGGTGGTCATGGACTAGTGGTAGCTGATATTGCTAGGGCTTGTGGATATGAAGATATTATTTTTATAGATGATAGAGAAAATGAGTTTTTGACATTTAAACAGATAAAAGATAATATCCACACTCCTATTGCCCTTGGAATTGGAGACAATATGACTAGAAAGATTATATTTGACAAACTTAAAACTCATGGTTTCAGTGTTGTTACACTTATCCATCCAAGCTCCATAATTTCAAAAGGTGCTATAATTAGTGATGGATCTGTTGCGATGCCATTGGTTGTAGTTAATGCTAAAGCAATTGTTGGCAAAGGGGCTATATTAAATAGTGGTTGCGTGGTTGAACACGAGTGTAACATTGGCGACTTTGCACATATCTCTCCAAATAGCTCACTGGCTGGAAATGTGAGCATAGGAGCAAATACACATATTGGTATTGGTAGCTCTATAATTCAAGGAATAAGTATTGGTAATAATTGTCTAATTGGTGCTGGTTCCGTTGTACTTAAAAATATAAATAACTACAAAAAAGCATTTGGTAATCCATGTAAAGAGATAGGAGATATAGTTTGAATAAGAGAATTTTTCTAAGTTCCCCACATATGAGTGGCAAAGAACTTGAGTATATAGAAGAGGTTTTCAAGAGTAACTACATAGCACCTCTTGGTGAATTTGTAAATAGGTTTGAAGCTAGTATAAAAGATTACACTGGCACCTCAAATGCTCTAGCTCTTAATAGTGCGACAGCGGCCTTGCATTTGGCACTTAGGGTGCTTGGTGTTGGGGCTGGGGATGATGTGCTTGCTTCTAGTTTTACATTTATAGGTTCAGTAAATGCCATAATATATCAAGGGGCTAATCCTATTTTTATAGATTGTGATGATAATTGGAATCTATCGCCAAAATTGCTAAACAAGTATCTCTTGGAGTGTGAAAAAAAACCAAAAGCATTGATAGTTACTCACCTGTATGGGATGAGTTGTGAGATTGAAAAAATAGCTGATATTTGTAGGCTTCATGGTGTTTACCTTATAGAAGATGCGGCTGAGTCTTTGGGTGCAACATACAATAATAAACATACAGGCACTTTTGGAGATTTTGGAGTTTATAGCTTTAATGGTAATAAAATTCTTACCACAAGCGGTGGTGGAATGCTTGTTAGTGAAAACAAAGAATGGATTGAAAAAGCTAGATTTTACAGCACACAAGCTAAAGAGCCATTTGTACATTATGAGCATCTAGAGTATGGATACAACTACCGAATGAGTAATGTTCTTGCGGCTATTGGAGTTGCTCAAATGGAAGTAATAGAAGATAGGGTTGCTAGCAAAAGAGAGATTTTTGAATGGTACAAGGAGCTTTTGAGCGATATAAAAGAGATAAATTTCATGCCAGAAGTAGAAAATAGCAGAGGCAATAGATGGCTTACTGCACTTACTTTTGAGCTTACAGATCCAATAAAAGTG
This sequence comes from Arcobacter nitrofigilis, assembly GCA_022736375.1. Classification (GTDB taxonomy): domain Bacteria; phylum Campylobacterota; class Campylobacteria; order Campylobacterales; family Sulfurovaceae; genus BN30871. Next base: position 6,516 of record DZCE01000019.1, read on the forward strand.
ATGCAAGCCCTTGAAGAGATAAATGTAGAAAGCAGACCTCTGTGGAAACCTATGCACCAACAGCCACTCTTTAAAGACGCAGATAAAATTATAGATGGAACTTGCGACAATCTATATGCAAAGGGATTATGCGTAGCTAGTAGTACCACAATGACGCGAGAAGATGTAAAAATGATATGTGATATTATAAAATCCACTATAGTGAAATAGTCTTCTTTTCATATATCTCTTAAGTTTATTTGGGTATAATAATGCACCATTTTTCACAATGAATATGGCAGCTCACATGTAGTTATCCTTGCATGGTTGCGTAAATTATTTATTGAACCCTCTGAACAACCAAAGGTATTCATAATGGGTTTTGCAAGTGTAAAATTTTATCAGAGATTTGTTAAAATCTAGCCGTAGCTAAATTGAGCAAATATCTGATGAGAGGTTATATTTGCAAAGCCCACCAAATGGCATCTCTAGCTTTCCCTTATACTGCGTTACTCACTCTTGAGTTAGCTACAGCTAGCCCTGCTTGTGAGTGCCTTGTCTAAGAAAAAAGCTAGAGATGTTATGAGTGCCTTTGGTTGTTCAGAGGGTTCAGTTATGATAATAAGCGTTAAGGACTACAGAGGCGAAAACCAGATAGGCGATAATATCGCAAAAATAACAATACTCAAGGAGACAAAATGGTAACAATGAAAGACTTGCTCGAATGTGGCGTACACTTCGGACACCAAACAAGAAGATGGAATCCAAAGATGAAAAAATATATCTTTGGCGAGAGAAAAAAAATATATATAATCGATTTGCAAAAAACACTTCGTTATTTCAAATATACATACAATGTAGTTAGAGATGCAGCAGCACAAGGTCAAACTGTACTTTTCGTAGGAACAAAAAAACAAGCTAGAGTAGCAGTTGAACAAGCAGCAATCTCATGTGGTATGCCATATGTTGCAAATAGATGGTTGGGTGGTATGCTTACAAACTATCCTACAATCCAAAAGTCAATTCGTAAACTTGAAATAATCGAGCAAATGCAAGAAAATGGTCAAATTAATCTTTTGACAAAAAAAGAGGCATTAATGCTTAGCCGTAAAAAAGATAAGTTAAGTGACTATCTTTCTGGTTATAGAAATATGAAAAAACTACCTGATATGATGTTCGTTGTGGATGTAGTTAAAGAGCATATTGCTGTACTTGAAGCTAGAAGACTTGGCATGAAAGTTGTAGCTCCACTTGATACAAACTGCGATCCAGATCTAGTTGATTATCCAATCCCAGGAAATGATGATGCTATTAGAGCTATTGAGCTTTTCTGTAAAGAGATGGCTGAAGCAATCAACGAAGGTAAAGCAATCTACGCTGAAAACAAAGGTCAAGCTACAAGTGCTAATGCTGACACTGTAACAGAAGAAGAGATGGCTGCAATGGTAGAAGAAGTTGCTACTGAGGCTACTACAGAAACTACTACGGAGGCTTAATCATGGCAAACTTTGGTGCAGCTGATATTAAAAAACTCAGAGAAATGACTGATGCTGGTATGATGGATTGCAAAAAGGCTCTAACTGAGGCTGATGGCAATATGGATAAAGCTGTTGAATGGCTAAGAGACCAAGGGATAGGAGCTGCAGCTAAAAAAGCTGGTAAAGTTGCTGCTGAAGGTCTTATTGGTATGAAAGTTGAAGGCAAAAAAGCAGTAATCGTTGAGCTTAATTCTCAAACTGACTTCGTTGCACAAAATGATAAGTTCAAAAATGCACTTAGTGATATTGTAAATCATGCATTTGACAATAACATTGAAAATGCAGAAGCACTTAACGCTTCATCTATGGCGGATATGCCTTTTAGTGAGTTTTTGTCACTTCAAATATCTACTATTGGTGAAAACTTGGTAGTTCGTCGTTCAGGACTAATCAATGGCGATGATAACACTGCAATAAATGGATATATCCATGCAAATGGTCAAGTTGGTGTTATTATTGCAGCAACTTGTGATAGTGCAAAAACTGCTGAAGCTATGACTGGTGCGTTAAAAGATGTTGCAATGCATGCAGCAGCTATGAAACCAACAACTCTTAGCTACAAAGATTTTGATGCTGCATTCGTAGCTGATGAAACTGCTGGTAGAATTATAAAAATAGAAAAAGAAAATGAAGAGAGATCACGCCTTGGCAAAACTCTTTTGAACATACCTAAGTATATTTCTATGTCTCAATTAACTCCAGAGGTTTTAGCCCAAGCAGAAGAAGCTATCAAAGCAAAACTAAAAGCTGAAGGTAAACCAGAGCAAATATGGGACAAAATTGTTCCAGGACAAGTTGCTAGATTTATCGCTGATAATACTACGCTTGACCAAGAGCAATGCTTGCTTGACCAAAACTTTGTTATGGATGATAGCATTAATGTTGCTAAGTATATCTCTAACAAAGCAGAGGCAGCTGGCGGAACTGCTACTATATCTACATTTATCAGACTTGAAGTTGGTGAAGGTATTGAAGTTGCAGAAGAAGATTTTGCAGCTGAAGTCGCTAAGCAGATGGCATAAAAACTCAGATGGCATTCGCCATTTGGAAATAAAAATAACTATACATATTTAAATTTAATTATACTAAATTAATATTCTTACACTATTACTTACCTCGTCCCAAAATGCGTATCAATGTAACTACAAAAGCCATAATTGATGGTCCAATCAAAAATCCCCAAAAACCAAAACTAATTAATCCTGCCATAATAGAAAAAAATATTAGAAAATCATTAATAGTTTTTTCACCATGGGTGAATATACGGTTTAATTTCTTTAATATAAGCAGTCTTACTATATTGTCTATAAAAAACGATAGCATTGCCCATGAGTAAATTAATATAATCAAAGCATTCATTATATTAGAATTGAATAGTTCATTTAGAGCTACAGGAACATATACTAGTGCCGTGCCAACTATTGGAACAACTGAAAATATCGCAACAATCAAACCAAAAAGCCATGGATCATAAATGTCAAAAAAACTTATAAAGATACCAAATGCAATGCCTTGCGCGATAGCAACACCAATAAGAGTGTAAAATCCTGCGGATGAAGTAGAAATCATATCTGACATAAATTCCTCTTTTATCTTTTGAGGAATTGGAATAATAGGTGTGATTGCCTTTACGATATCATACCTATACCAAGAGATAAAGAAGAAGAAAATCACTATAAGCAAAATATCCCCAATAGCTCCAAAAAATCCAAAAACCCCACTCTTAAGATTTACTGCCAAATAAGTTGCTATTTGTGTTTGATTATCTTTTAGCTGCCTTGTAGCTATCTCTAGGTATTGTTCTATGTTTTCAAATGAGCTAGGAAGAATCGTGATAACATTCTTTATCTGATGCATAAATGTATTGCTCATATTTACTATCTGTTCTGGGTGTGTAGCTATATAGAAAACGAAAAAGATTATTGGAACAAAAAGGAAACTAAAAAGTATTAAACTCATAATTATTGCTGCAAAAAAAGATGCTTTATCTTTAAATATTCCATTTAGTTTTTTAAATCTATCTTCTATTGAAATATGAATTGGAGTTAATGATACAACCAAAAGCAAAGCAACTATAAAACTCTTTAAAAATGGCATAAAAAGCCATCCAAAAATAAGTATAGAGATAACAATCATACTCTTTACAAATAAATTCTGCTCCATATTTCATCCTATTTTTATGTATACCACTTTCATATTCTATCTGAATTTTTTAATTTTATAAACCTAGCGCACAATCAATATCTAGCTGCACTTTGCTAATAATTTTTCAGAATCAGCATATCCAAGCTCAAACATCTCATCTAAATGCTTAAATGATACTAGTGAATAGTTACGCAATTTATCATTTGTGACTACAATATCACAGTGCTCTTCACTATTCTGGGAGTTAGAGAATGTATTTAAATATACTGTTCTTTTTAAAAAATCATATATACTATTTTGTTTTTTAGCTATAGTGGCTGGATGTAAATTCACTCCGACAACTGGATAATCATACTCTAAAAGTGGCAAGTATGGCATATGATTAATAAAGCCACCATCGGCAAGCAACAGCTCATCATGCTCAACTGGAGCAAATAGAGGAACAAGTGCAGAAGATCCAAAACATAGCTTAGGTATTTCTCCACTAGAATAATAGTTCTCTTTACCACTAATTAAATCTAATGCCGTAACAAACATAGGCATACTTAGTTTCTCCAAGCTTTCACATGGTATCAGCTCGTTTATGATTTGTGCATTATAATTGATTTTAAATATAGATTTCCTAAAATAATTAAAAGAAAATATATCCCTAAATTCATTTGATTTAAAAATCTCAAGCTGTCTTTTGGGTGTAACCCCAGCTAGGTAACTAGCCCCTATAATTGCCCCAATAGAAGTCCCACAAATTGCTTTTACAGATATACCCATATCGTCAATTCTTTGTAATACGCCCAAATGATACGCTCCTCTAGCGGCACCACCAGATAAAGCTAGTGAAATTTCTCTCATTTTTGCTCCCAATAGATAACTTCAAATCTACCATCATAATGTTCAACAACTGCACTGCAATTCTCTACCCAATCGCCACAATTGTAATATATTATATCTTCTATCATCTTTGCTTCTGGCTTATGTATATGACCACATATTACACCATCATATTTTTTATGTTTAGCATGCGAAGCAAGTATATCCTCAAAGTTATTAATGAAGCTAATTGAGCTTTTAACATTGTCTTTTATATATTTCGAAAATGACCAATATCTATTGATACCACACATTTTACGAAATTTATTGAGTATATGATTAAGGAAAAGCACAAAGTCATAACCAATATCTCCAGCTATTGCAAGCCATTTATGTGTCATCGTTATACTATCAAAAAAATCGCCATGGGTGACTAGATATCTTTTTCCATCAATTCCAATATGAGTTATCTCATTCACGATTTGTAGATTATCACCCATAAACAGTGGGGCAAATGGACGCAAAAATTCATCATGATTTCCTGTGATGAAATATATTTCTGTTCCCTTTCGTGCCTTTTTTAAAACTTTTTGAATAACATTAGAATGAGACTGTAACCATTTAAATTTTCTTTTTATAGCCCATCCATCGATTATATCTCCCACAAACAACAACTTCTCACTCTCATTATGTTTTAAGAAGTTAAGAAACTCATGAGCTTTTGAATATTTAGTGCCTAAGTGTATATCTGAGATAAATATTGTTTTATATTGCATGATAAAATTCTATTGCAAAAGAGTAACAAACAGATTACATTAACAAAAAAATATTTATCAAAATAGTGATTGTGTTGTATCTGTTTATCCTGGCAAAGAGCAAATACGATATAATATCTCTTTTATAAGGATTTTCATGCGAGAGCTTTTTAGGTTTGTAGGTTTTGTGCCATTTTTATGGATAGTTTTTTTAAATTCCACAGTAGATGTAGCACACAAGATAACATTGCAAAATGTATTACTAAAGAGTTATAGCGATGGAGAACTTATCATACTCACAGCACTTGTAAATGCAATGATACTGTTGCCATTTATATTCCTATTTTCACCATCTGGTTATATAGGAGATAGATTTGCTAAAGTTCTCACCGCTAGATGGGCTGCATTTGCCACTATCATTATTACACTTTTTATTACACTTAGCTACTACATGGGTCAATTTTATATCGCATTTGGTCTTACACTATTACTCTCTGTACAAAGTGCAATGTATGCACCAGCTAAATATGGCATGATAAAAGAGTTAACAGGAGAAAACAAACTTGGAGAAGCAAATGGTGCCGTTCAAGCCATAAATATACTAGCTATTCTTGTATCGTCTCTTCTGTTCTCAATTATATTTGAAAAGATGTATCTGGAAGACCTGACTAGTCCATCCCAGATTTTGAGCTCAGTTGCACCTATTGGCTGGTTGCTTGTGATACTTTCTACCATAGAGTGGCTTCTAACATTTAAAATGCCACTCACTCACAGTAAATCTCCAAATATTACATTTTCACTAAAAGATTTCTTCTCACTTAATTATCTAAAAACGAATATGAAAATACTCAAGAAAGATGACAATGTATGGCTAAGTATAATAGGACTTAGTCTTTTTTGGGGGGTGGGACAACTTGTATTAGCCGCATTTCCTGCACACTACAAAAGTGTAATTGGGAGTAGTGACGCTGTTACTATACAGATTATTCTTGCACTTAGTGGGGTCGGTGTTGTGATTGGTTCTATTCTTGCAGGAAGATACTCAAAACATCATATAGAGCTTGGCATTGTTCCTCTCGGTGCAGTTGGGCTTTTGGTTTCGCTTGTGATATTTGCTTTTGCAACTACGATACCTGTAATGATTTTTGCTAGCTTGTTGTTTGGGCTATTTGGCGGATTGTTTATTGTGCCACTTAATGCTCTAATACAGTTCTTTGCTCCACCAAATAACGAAGGTACAATACTAGCTGGTAGTAATTTTATACAAAATATCGTGATGGTTGGATTTTTAACATTTTCAGTTATCACTGTTGAGCTATTGAAATTTGATGCCAAAGCTCTATTTTTAAGTGCTGGATTTGTGACATTTCTAGGCTCACTATTTGTAATCAAAAAAATACCACATCTCTTTGTTAGAATATTGCTATTGCCAATACTCAAAACAAGATACAAGCTAACCACTGATGGCGTGACTAATATTCCAAAAACTGGTGGTGTTCTATTTTTAGGGAATCATATCAGTTTTCTGGATTGGATGCTTGTTCAAGTAGCCTCTCCTAGACCAGTCAAATTTGTAATGGCAAAAAGCTACTATAACATTTGGTATCTTAAATGGTTTTTGGATTTTTTCAATGTTATTCCTATATCAAATATTGGAAGTAAGGGTGCATTAGAAATTGTAAAACAAAGACTTGATAATGGCGAAGTAGTGGCACTATTTCCTGAGGGTCGCATAAGCTATAATGGGGCAATGAATGAGTTTCGCAAAGGATATGAGCTAGCACTTGCTGGTACCACTCACCCTATTGTGCCATTTTATATTCATGGGCTATGGGGCTCTACATTCTCAAAAGCTGATAGTTTTTATAAATCTATGATTGGAAATGGCGCAAGACGAAATGTTAGGGTTGCTTTTGGTTCTCCAATGCCTGCTAGCTCAAAACCACATGAGGTTAAACAAGAGGTTACAAAACTCTCCAACCAAACATGGTCTTATATGGTTGACAATTTAGGCTCATTACCAGAACATTGGCTAAAATCATCCAAATCAAACTTAAGAAAAAGAGCAATAGTAGATAGCACAGGAAGTGATCTTAATAATGCAAAAATGATTACAGCTGTATTAATGTTTGCTAAGTATTTCAAAAAAATAGATAGCAAGAATATCGGTGTCATTCTTCCAGCATCAGCAGCTGGCTCAATAATAAATATGGCTCTAATGGTGGCTAATAAAGTACCGATAAATCTAAATTATACACTAAGCAGTGAAGCAATGAACTATGCGATAAGAAAAGCATCTATATCGCATATCATCACTTCAGATAAATTTATATCTAAGCTTGAGGGCAAAGGATTTATTTTTAACCAAGAGACCAAAGATAGGTTAATCTCGGCAGAGGATATAGGGGCGACATTTGGAAAATCACAAAAAATAATTACCATATTGCAATCTATTTTACTCCCTAGATTTATACTAAGCTGGCTACATATAAACAAAGTAGACACAAATGATACTGCTACCATCTTATTTAGTAGTGGAAGCGAAGGTCTTCCAAAAGGTGTTGAACTAACACATAAAAATCTTATGGCAAATATAAAACAGGTTTCAGCACTTCTAAATTTTCAAGATAAAGATGTGATGTTAAATTCTTTGCCAATATTCCACTCATTTGGACTAACAGTTACCACGCTATTGCCACTATGTGAGGGAGTAAGCATAATTAGTGTACCAGACCCGACTGACGCCGTTTCTGTTGGCAAATTAGCCGCTAGATATGGTGCGACTATTATGTTTGGAACATCTACATTTTATAGACTATACACTATGAACAAAAAGCTACACCCACTAATGTTTGATACAATCAGAATGGTGGTAGCAGGAGCTGAAAAGCTAAAGCCGGAGATACAAAAAGGATTCAAAGAAAAGTTTGGACTTGATATCCAAGAGGGCTATGGCGCCACTGAAGCATCACCTGTAATCTCAGTTAATATGCCAAGTTCACTAGATCTTGACTCCATGCAAGTAGTCATAGGTGACAAAGAAGGAACGGTAGGACAAGGGATACCTGGTACAATAATCAAAATAATAGACCCACATACAAACGAAATTTTACCACCAAATAGTGACGGAATGATAATAGTTGGTGGCTCACAAGTGATGAAAGGGTATCTAGATGACCCCCTGAAAACTGATAGTGTGATAGTAGTTATTAATGGCATTAGATATTATAAAACTGGAGACAAGGGGCATCTTGATACTGATGGTTTTATTACAATTGTGGACAGATATAGTAGATTTGCAAAAATCGGTGGGGAGATGATAAGCCTTGGGATGATAGAGGAGTCTATAGATAAGCTTTTTGGTGACCATCTTCAAGCAATCGCAGTAGCAGTTAATGATGAAAAAAAAGGTGAGCAAGTGGCACTTTTATTTAGTAGTATGTTAGGCATAGATGATGTAAAAAAACAGATAAAGTCTAGCCTAATAGTTCCAATAATGCAACCAAGTTTTTATATCAAGCTGGATGAACTACCTAAACTAGCCAGCGGCAAAAGTGACTTTAATAAAGCAAAAGAGATTGCAATAGAGCAACTAACCTCAAGGAGTGAATAAGATATGCAAACAGTAGATATTCACGCTCATCTATTAAATTCAAATCTAAAATTTGATAGGATATATGACAAGATGGCAATTGCACTTTTAAGCTAATCCTCCTCTTCGCAGCTACTCTCTTTGATTGTTTTATAAAAATATGCGAGTCCAACAAACATAAGTGTTGTGCCAAGCAATAACCAAAATGCTGAAAGCATTTTATCATAATCTCCAAGTACAATTTTAAACACAACCATTAGGGTTTCAATGGATAGGGCGATTATAATAGATGTCAAAAATTTACCTAAAATTTTATACTGCCTATCTTCTTCTTTGTCAAAAGTTGTAAACAAAACTTCATGTTCAAAAATCTGATTTGCCAAGTCATATATTGCAATTCCAAGTGTTATCGAGATAATGGTTTGAAATATATTGTGAAGCAAATCATGTTCTCCTTGAATAAATATAATCCTGCCAAAAATATATGCACCATACAAAATTAATATAATTGCAACAAGACCAAGCATAAAAGCACCAAAGAAGTATACCATCCTCTTTATCTTGTCATATGTGCTATTGAACTCAATCAGCTTCAAATCCTCCAAAAGACCAACGAGATTAATATCAAAAACATAATAGATATTGTCCAATTTATGAACCACAGTGAGACTCGATTTACCAGTTCTATAATGAATATATGGATTTGATATATAAAAATTATCATTCGAAAAAGTTACTTGTGAAAAATAGTGTTCTTTAGCACTACCTATATTTTCATCTTCACTTCTTTGCTTACATATTATTGGGGATATCTGTTTATAGTTTTCGTCAACGGCATATATTAATTGAATATTTGGATGGCTTTTTAAAATTATATCAGCATTTTTAATATACTCTTTTGGTAAAGATTTAATCATCATGATAATAAATTCATCAACCGTAAGCTTATATTTTTTGTATGTATTTATTACTTGTTTCATAAGAATTCCTTTATATAGGCTAGAATTATTATATCATTATTTAAAGGAAATATTGGATTTTTTGGTGCAGACCAAAAAGATTAAACTTTTTGGTGTTTTGACTAGCAAGAGTAAGTGCTTCTCATCTCAAATGGAGTTGGTCTAGCTTCATCAGGCCATACTTGTCTCTCAAATTGATAGTGCTGATATGTGTCTATGAATTCTGGTGTCATTACAGGCGACAAGAATGCGTTATCTGCAATTAGTCCCTCTACTGCTTCTCTTAGTGTGTGAGGCATTTGAGGTATTTTTCTCTCTCTGATCTCGTCTAAGCTAAGCTCATAAAGATCTTCATCCATTGGACCAACTGGAACATATTTGTTTTTGATTCCATCAAGTCCTGCAAGCATTAATACTGCAAAACAAAGGTATGGGCATGAAGCTGAATCAGGGAATCTAGTCTCAATTCTCACAGCCATTTCACCAGCACCATATGGGATACGACAACTTGCAGATCGGTTTTGGCTAGAGTAAGTCAGGATACTTGGTGCTTCAAATCCAGGGATTAGTCTTTTGTAAGAGTTAGTAACAGGATTAGTGAATGATGCTACTGCTAATGAATGTTTGAATATACCGCCGAGATAATGCAAAGCCATTTCGCTTAGATTACCATATGCACCTTTTGTGTAGAATAGATTTTTGCCATCTTTCCAGATTGATTGGTGTACATGCATACCATTACCATTATCTCCATAAAGAGGTTTTGGCATAAATGTTGCACTTTTTCCATTCATATGTGCTACCATTTTGATTACATATTTTAGTTTTTGCACATTATCTGCAGCCTCAACTAGAGTACCGAATTTAACTCCGATTTCGTGTTGTCCTTGTGCAACTTCATGGTGACCAAGCATTACTTCAAGACCTACATCTTCAAGAACTTGCATCATCTCAGCTCTCAAATCAACACCACTATCGATAGGCATTACAGGGAAGTAACCACCTTTTGTTCTAGCACGGTGACCCATGTTTCCGAATTCCATCTCTTTATCATCGTTCCACTCGCCATCAACACTATCTACACGATAGTATGACTCATTTACGCCAAGTTTGATTTTAACATCTTCAAATACGAAAAATTCATTTTCAGGACCGAAGAAAGCTTCATCGCCCACTCCTGATTCTGCTAAGTATTTCAAAGTTTTCTTTGCAATACTTCTAGGACACTTCTCATATAAATCGTTTTTGTATATATCGTATACATCACATATTACAATAACTGTGCTATCAGCAGTGAAAGGATCTAAAAATGCCGTATCAATGTCTGGTTTTAAAATCATATCTGATTTATTAATTGGCTGCCAAGCTTCGATTGATGAACCATCAAATGGTAATCCAGCCTCTAGCATACCAGCACTAACAGCACTCATTCTGTAACTAACATGATGCCACATACCTTTTAAGTCTGTAAATCTAAAATCTACAAACCCAACTTCATTCTCTTCACAATATGTGAAAAACTCTTCTATGCTACTGACAAATTTGCCCATTAACGCTCCTTGATAATTTTGTACCTATATTATATCCATTTCTTTACTAAACAGTAGTTTAAAAATTGCCTAAAAATTAATCATTTTCCTATCTCTGTTTTTAAATGTTGCAACACTTTGATACCCAACCTCTTTTGCAAGAGAGACAACCTCATCATATCCATATCCTATCTGCTCAATTTTGTGGGCATCAGAACTTAGCGTTATAGGAATATCAAGCTCATACGCTAACTCTAAAAGCCCTATTGACGGGTATATCTCGCCTATCGGTTTTCGCAAACCAGAGCTATTAAGCTCAAGTGTCATATTTGATTGTTTGATTGCTCTCAAGGCATCTTTTGCCATAATTCTAATATCAATACTAGGCAAGAATTTAAATACTTTCATCAAATCCAAATGTCCAGCTATATCAAACAACCCACTTTTTGCCATATCCTCTATCGTATCAAAATATCCTTGCCAAACTTCATCAATATCTCTATCTTTGTATCCACTAATAAACTCTGGATTATCAAAGCCCCATTTATCTAAAAAGTGAACAGAACCGATTAGATAATCTACATTTGATTTTAGCACTCTATCGCTCATATGGTTTGGCAACCAATCCACCTCATAGCCCAATAGTATCTCTATTTTGTCACTATATTTTGATTTTGCATCCAAAACATCTGCCTCATAGAGCTTCATCTCATCAAAACTAAGCCTATAATGCTCATCAAAATCCATAGGCGCATGCTCACTAAATCCGTAAATATCAATGCCAAGCTCAATCGCTCTAGCTATATACTCATCAATAGTTCCCACAGCGTGATTGCACCTAGTTGTATGATTGTGTAAATCTATTCGCATTTATATTTTCCTAATTTTGTTTTTATCATTGTATCTATGAATTCTAAAAATACCCTTTAATCTCCAAGGTATCTCACTAGCATAAGATATGAGTCAAAAAGATATATACCTATAGTATGGCGACTTTTACTATCTATAATTAATTTCAAAAGTTCTTTTTCTAATTTTACTTATATCTAAATAATGTGACTCTTCAAAATCTTCTGTAGCAATTGCTCTTTGGATGTAATATATATTCTGGTATCTTAATTGTTCAAGCATAAGTGTCATTTTATTTAAAGTTTCATAATCAAGTAATTTATGGTGATATGTCGTTCTGACTTCCAAGTTGACATTAGATTCAATAAGATATTTTAATGTTTCATAAAACTTGTCAAATAAAAATGATTGCGTAACATTTTTAAATTGCACAATATCAGATTTAAAATCAATCGCTACAAAATCAATATATGGTAATATTTTTTCGACTACCTCCAAACTACTTCCATTTGTATCTAATTTTATTTTAAACCCCAACTCCTTGACTTTTTTTACAAACAAATCTAGATTTTTATGTAGCGTGGGTTCACCTCCACACAACACAACCCCTTCTAGTTTTCCAATTCTTGATTTTAAAAAATCTAAAATCTCTTCTTCTTCTATTTTTTTTGTTCGCTCAAATACAATATCTAAATTATGACAATACCTACATAGCATATTGCAGCCACTAAACCAAATTATGCAAGATGGAGTATCTTTGAAATCTTGAAGTGTAAATGGCGTAATATCACAAATATTAGATATTGTCATTTTCAATATCGCATTTTGGACAATATTCATGCTCTCCACTAAGGTAACCATGTTTTGGACATATAGAAAAAAGTGGTGTAATTGTAATGTATGGTAATTTATAATTTTCTATCACAGATTTTACAAATTTTTTTACGCTCTCTACACTAGAAAATTTCTCATTCATATATAGATGCAAAACCGTGCCCCCTGTATATTTACATTGCAAATCATCTTGTAATCCTAAAGCTTCAAAAGGATCTGTTGTATAATCTACTGGTAGTTGAGAGGAATTTGTATAGTAAATATTATCCCCGAAACCTGCTTGTAGAATATCAGGGTATCTTTTTTTATCTTCTTTGGCAAATCTATATGTGGTTCCTTCGGCAGGAGTTGCCTCAAGATTATATAAATTGCCTGTTTCTTCTTGAAAGCTAATTATATTTTCTCTCATAATATCTAAGAATTCATTGGCAAAACTCATGCCAAATGATGTAGATATATCTTCTTTATCATTTGTAAAATTTCTAATCATTTCATTTAGCCCATTGATACCTATGGTTGAAAAGTGATTATTGAAATTATGTAAATATCGCTTAGTATATGGATACAGACCTTGTTCAAATAGCTCATTGACTACTATTCTCTTTTTTTCAAGAGTATTTTTTGCAATTCCCATAAGCTTAATTAATCTATCATGCAATGCACTTTTATCATTTTTATAAAGATACCCCAGTCTTGCTCCATTGATAGTAACAACACCGATTGAACCAGTCATTTCTGCACTTCCAAAAAGTCCTCCACCTCTTTTTAGTAGCTCTCGTAAGTCTAGTTGTAGCCTACAGCACATAGACCTCACAGCATTTGGCTTATAGGCTTTTTCATTTTCTACTCTTTGCCCGTTATCATCTATTATATACTGACTTCCTACAAAATTCTGAAAATAACTTGAACCAATTTTGGCGGTATTTTTGAATAAAATATCTGTATTTTCTCCATTCCAATCAAAATCTTCTGTTATATTTACCGTAGGTATTGGGAAGGTAAACGGTTGCTCTATCGCATCTCCTTCTGTTAATATCTCATAAAATGCCCTATTTATTAATCCCATTTCCTCTTTAAAGTCATCATATGTTAACTCGGTTAATTTACTGATTAAATTGTTTCTTTTTTGTGCTATTGCCAACAATTCTTTATCCCAAATATTTAAAAAAAGATGTTTTTGGTTTCTTGTAGGATATTGGGTTTTTAAATCTTGCGGAACCGTCCAGTCTATAGTAACATTTGTAAAAGGACTTTGACCCCATCTGGAAGGAACATTTAGATTGTAGACAAATCCTCTGAGTGCTTTTTTTATTTCATCAAAAGAGAGTTTATCTTTAAAAACATACGGCGCAAGATATGTATCAAAACTGCTAAATGCTTGAGCCCCAGCCCATTCGCTTTGCAAAATTCCAAGAAAATTTACCATCTGCCCCAAAGCTTCCCTAAAATGATTTGGTGCCTTGCTCTCAACTCTGCCTCTTACACCATTAAACCCTTCATCAAGCAAAACTCTGAGGCTCCATCCAGCACAATAACCACTAAGATTATCAAGGTCATGGATATGCAAATCAGCATTTCTATGTGCATATCCCTCTTCTTTTGAGTAGATTTTATCAAGCCAATAATTTGCTACCACCTTTCCTGCTAGATTATTCACAAGTCCAGCATTTGAATAGCTTATATTTGCATTTGCATTGATTCGCCAATCAGTCTTATTTATATATTCTTCAACACTAGCCGTACAATCAATAAATGTTGTAGAATCTAAATTTTCGCAAATTTTTTCTCTTTGCAATTTGTGCAGAAAACGATATGTAATGAATGATTTAGTTACATTGAAATAATTAAACCCAAATAACTCTTGCTCTATAATATCTTGAATATATTCAACCTCAAGATTGGCAATATTTTCTATTTTTTCTAAAATATTTTCAAAAACTCTCTTGTCGTATTGTATTTGAACACTATCAAAGGCTTTCTGAATTGCTTCATCTATTTTAAATGGTTGAAATTTCTCAAATGAACCATCTCTCTTTAAAATTTTTCTATCCATTCTTTAATTCTTTTTGCAAGAAATACTTTCTTTGTTTATGTTCGCCCTTTTTACCTATATTGAAACTTTCAACAGGTCTATGATAACCCATAACTCTAGTATAAACTATGCACTTGGTTCGTTTGATTTCTTGATGTTGCATTGTGTATCCTTTTTGACAAATTCTAACAAAATAAAAGAGTATTAAAAATGATTTATATCAATTTTCTATTTTTTTTTATCAATAATATAATAAGCGATTGCCAGACAAACAATAACGCCTCCGATTATTAAAATTTCAATACTTTTTTGTGTGGAAAGTGAATAAATCAATATTTTTCTTATAAGGGCAGCAATTGCTAACATTATAAAAATATTAATAGCAAAACTTTTTCCTTTTAGATGTTCCATCTCTTCTTTTATCAGCTCTATCGATGCCCACAATACAAGCAAACTACCCAAAACGGTTAATATGCCTTTTTCTATACCAATATCAGAAAAAAATAGCAAGTATGTGTCATATGTAAACAAACCTATTGCAAAAAAAGCAACCAAAACCAAAGCAGTAGCCAAAAAATAGTTTGCAAATGAAGTTATTTTTTTCAAAGATACCATTATCGACTTTTCTATCTTTGACATTGACAGATATATGCTTAGCTCTTCTTCTCTGTATGAACTTGTTAAGGTATCTAAGTTTATATCTATTATTTTTTCAATGGATTTTATAGTATTTGTATCATTCTTAGCAAGGTTATCGATACAAAATATCCTCACAAAAGTAAATGCCGAATTTACATAATGTGTTGGAAGTCCTATCTCAACATGAACTTCACCAATCTTATATAGTTTTCTAAAATAATCAAAATCATAATTTCCACAAAATAAAGCTATAAACCATAATTTTATTTTTGCTTTATGATTTTCTATGATTTCTTGATTTTTTAAAAACTTTGTTACTTTTCCGAAAGACCAAATATAATCATAAAATTCAGATATAAACCTATCAGATAAATTTATGGCTTCTTGATGTAGTTCTAATAGTACTTGTGAGTCCTCTTTGCCAAACTTGTAATGATTTAATAACTCCAAATAGCTATCTTTCATTTTTTAATCCTTTTAAATATTTTTATAATATCCATAGTGATTATGACAAATGATAATAGCCATAAGATATTCATTATTTCACTTTGTTCAAAATTTCCAAGAAAATATAGTGCTGGAATACCAAGAAACAGTGGAACTTTTACAAAATATACAAACATAACCCAGCTTCCATATAATTTCCTTAGCAACAAAACACTGCTCCTTATTTCTGATTATAAAAGGAGTATACCTTTTTGGAAATATATTCATATTGATTCAAATCAATAACATTTTTTGAAAAAAGAAGTATAGTTACAAAAATTAAAAGGATTAATATGATAGAAATTCCAAACTTTATAGAGAAATTTTCACCACCAAACGCAACAGTAGAATTTGGTAAGTTTACAAAAGAGGATATAGAATATATTGTATTTGACACATCAAGATGTGGGCCACCTGAGCCTATGGTTAATGCCATGATAGGTTTAAACTTACTAACCGCACCAACAACAAAACTAATTATGATAAATCACAAGCCTCCAAAAGGTCTATTTGATAAACTTGATGATGAATATACTTTCGAGGAGTACACTCTAGAAAATGGTAATGCAATGATTATTTTTTCCAAAAGGGCTTAATTGAGCAAATTATCAAACAACTTTGCAATTCCACTGAAAATAGCTTTGCCATATTTTATAATAGGAATTGCATCATATGCTCTATTTTTTGGTATGCTTGGATATGAACTATTTTTTGATTTATATAATGAAAAGATTTTTGCCTCTATTCATACATTTGGAGTAGGTTTCTTGTTGTTCTTCTTTTTTGGCGCATCTTTGCAACTTTTTCCTGTTATACTCAATGTGCCACATAAGTTTGAGAAGATTTTCTATTTAGTATTTTTATTCTTGCTAATAGGCTTTTGCTCTCTAATTATTGGTTTTTGGTACTTTGACCATTGGCTAAAGATTGGTGCATTTTTTATAATAACAGCTTTTATTATATACTTGATTGAAAATTTTCTAACTATATTACAGGTAAAAAAACATACTTTTTATACTGTTGCCATTGGGATAGCAAATTTATATCTAATGATTGGATTTATTATTGGATTATTTATGATATTTGGGCTTTTGGGCAAACAAACTATAGACTTGTCGTATCTACTACCATTACACATATCGTTTATTTTGGGATATATGCTTATTATGATAGGCACAATCTCAATTACTCTTATACCAATGTTTGCTCTATCACATAACTTTAGTCAGACATACACAAAAATAGCGATAGTTTTTATATATATTATGCCTTTACTTGTTATCTTCAAACAGTCTCAACTATTACAGATAGATATTGTTGTGGCTTTCTTTTTATTATTCACTCAAGCATTTATTATGTACAAAAAAAGAGTAAGAAAAGAAAAAGATGTATATTTTTATTCTATAATTTTTGCATACATTGGACTTTTAGTCTCTAGTATATGTGTTATATTTTCTTATTATGAAAGTGCAATCCTTGTTCTGCTTTTATGGTTTATGGGATTTATCATAACTGGTCATATATACAAAATAATTCCTTTTTTAGCTTGGTTTGAATATTATTCTCCATTAGTGGGAAAACAAAAAGTGCCATTACTAAATCAAATGGTATCAAAAGACGACTCAAGGAAGCAACTGATTTTTTCATTTTTCGGAGTTATCATTTTGTACATTGGTTTTTATCTTGATGAGAAATATATAATGTCATTTGGTTCCATGCTGTGCCTAATTGGTGCGTTTTACCTGATTAAGGCTTTTTATCTTATTTTCAAAAAGGACTACTTATGCTAACAAAAGAGGATGTATTTCAAGCAATTTCAACTGTTATAGACCCTGAGGTTGGATTTAATCTTGTTGAGCTTGGACTAATATATGATGCTCATATCTTAGAAGATGGCGGAGTAGAGGTTATAATGACACTATCAACGCAGGGGTGTCCACTTCATCAAGCAATGAAGGAGTGGGTAGAGCAAGCTGTTATAAATGTATGTAATGCACCATATTGTCATGCCAATATTGTTTGGGAACCAGAATGGAATATAGATATGGCTGCACCACATGTGAAAGAAGCGCTAGAAAATGATTTTTCTATTTTAGGATTAGGATGGAATTAAATATGTTTTTTTTGGATACAATGTCATCATGGTAGAAATAAATGAACTCAGAAATATTAAATATTTTAAAAAACTTAGCGAAGATAAAATAAAAGAGTTATCTAAAATCTGCAATACAAAAGTATTTAAAAAAGGTGAGATTATATTTTATGAAGGAGATAGTGCTGATTTTTTATACTATCTAAAGAATGGTTCTGTCAAAGTATTTAAATCTCAAAATGATTTAAAACAAATTCATATTACGAAATTTAGCTCAAATTTACTTATCGCAGAGATGACAATGCTTGAAGAGATAGACTACCCTGCAACGGCAGAAGCTTGTTCTCAAAAAGTTGAGTTAATAGAAATAGACTTGAAAAAATTTAAAGAAAATTTCCTTTCAGACCCTGATGTATTACTCGAAATGCTAAAGTCACTAACAATGAAAATTAGTAAACTTATGCACTCTATTGATATGGAGACATCTACAAATATTGATATAAAAATAAGTAAGTACATATTGGAATATGAACATACCATAGATTCAATCAAGCATAAACAAATAGCATCAGAATTGAATACCACACCTGAAACACTTTCTAGAGTTCTTAAAAAGATGCAACAAAATGATATACTAGAATGTACAAATCCAATAGTTATAAAGAATAAATGTAAGCTGTGTGGGTATTGCTAAACACAATAGTCTTGCTAGAAAACCGTTACTGCTTTTTCTTTATGTTCTAGTAAAATTGTTTTGACTCTATTTTGCCATTGGGTTCCAAAAAGCATTGCCTCTTCTTGTGTCCCTCTGCCCATCAACACCTTTTGCATCAACTGCTGATCAAAACTAGGCAGTTGAAGTGTCGCTAGATTATAACGCAACTGCACACTATCTTGCGTATCCGTGCGAAGTAAAGTCACCTCCCCTTCCATCGGCACTCCAAAAGATAAAAGTTCATTTCTGCTAAATATACCACCAATTCCCTTGAATCCATCCTCCTCTTTTGCCCCCGTAATAAACGAAAGGACATTAGCAATCACTCCTGTGACACCTTCTGTTTTATTTTCTCTCATCATCACCTTTATCTCCCCACGCACAGGAACACTAGAGGGATATAGTGCCTTTAGCCCATACACAGCAAACAGATATGCTCCTGCTACTGTCGGACATGAGTGACCACTGAGTTTAACCACATCTTTGTAGCATATCTCCGACTCAAGTCTACCTCCCAAAAATGCCCCCAAAGGCTCATGCAAGGAGATGGACTCTACCTCGTCAAAAAAATCATATATTGCCATTTTGTTATCCTTTGTAAAAAATTATACCACTTTCTTTAGTAAATTAACCAAGACAATTATTAGAAGTTATATTCCAATGAAGAATATATATATCTGCCAACAAGTTGGTGACGATAGTCTATATCTAATCTCTCATCAGTTATATTTTTAGCTCCCACTCTAG
>DZCE01000233.1 GCA_022736375.1 Arcobacter nitrofigilis
CTTAATACATTTACCGCATTGCCTTAGCCACATCACTCTTCTCGGCATGCGCATAAATCATCGTAGTTTTGATATCGGAGTGACGAAGTTTTTCTTTTGTGACAAGGATATCGCGAGACTTACGATAGAGTTGCATCGCGCAAGTATGACGATAAATATGCAACCCCTTCTTATTGATGCCTGCTTTTTGCATAATCGTTTTGACGCCAATATAGAAGTTGCTTCTATGTATAGGCATGCTATTTTTATGGCTTGTAAATATAAACGCATCTGCATCAATCTTGCCTCTAAAATACAAAAGCTCCTCTTCAATGTCTATGATTTTTACAAGAGCCGTCTGCTCTTCGCCTGATTTCGTTTCGTGCAAATGTATCTCGTACATATCTCGATTTCCCGTCTTATCTAAAAGATCAGAAACAGAGATGTTCCCCATTCTTAATGATAAAACCTCAGAGATTCTCAATCCACCGTAGAGCATAAGTTTGATACCAAATGAATAAATATGATCATAATAACTTCCCCTGTTAAGCCTCATGTCATCTAATGTGTCAACTATTTTATACACCTCTTCATCGGTAAGATACTTGATCTTTTTTCCCTTATTTACAGCTTTTGGAGCGATTTTAAATTCATATTCATAAGTATAAAATTCATCATTGTTGTCACTTATATAAGTAAAGAATGACTTGAGAGTTGACACATACAGCTGCTTTGTTTTTTTGGAGAATGATCCATATTTTGAATTTTCTTCAGCATACTCTATAAAATCAACAAAAAAATCTTTGTTTATATCCTGCATCATTTTCACCCGCGTTTGTTCTCCGATAAACTCCTGCAATTTTATTAGGATACGAGTATAAACTTCCAATGTGTTTTTGGAGGCATCTTTATATTTTAGATGGCGCATATACGATTTGAGCCAACGATCATAGTCACTTTGTATATTCCCTAGCTGCAGGCGCATTTTTACTCCTTTAATTGTGATATTTTACCATAATTTACATAATACTATATTATGTTATGAATGAAATATAAATTTTAACGGTTCTAAGTCAGTAATATATTGAACTTCATTAAAGTTCCTTATTTTAATAGTATATTATGTAATGAATATAAAATATGCATTTTTTGTTTTTCTATTCTATTCTATTTTTATCCACCAATGCGAAAAACCTCGTCATTCATGGCGAGAATGGAAGCATTACGGCTTTAGCTGTGGGAAATTAACTTGGAGTTTCTTGTTGCTCTATATACTGTTTACTAATCTCCCAATGGTGCACCGCCACAACTTCCTGCAAAGTAGCTAGGAGACCAGAGGGCATCACCCCAAAGCTCAGGGAGCGAAAAGGGTCGGAGAGGTAAAACACTATTTTGAATATTCTAAGC
>DZCE01000234.1 GCA_022736375.1 Arcobacter nitrofigilis
TAATTCCGATATTGATTTTTGGTACCGTTCAATAATACTAAATGGTGCTACTACTGAGAAATTAGATTTAATTATTTCTGATTATAATCTTGAAGGTATCTCAAGCTTAGATCATAAAACTAAGCAGTACAAAGAAGAAATATCTACTATATTAAATCAAGCTAATTTTGATAAATTCATACCTGATTATGAAGCATGGAAAGCTGAAAGAACAGAACTTGAAATACTTTATTGGGTTAAATCAAAGAAATTACTGTATGGTTTGTTGTCTATTCTTTATAGCTTTGCAAAAATAATAGCTGGTTTCAAGAGTCGGCATTCTTGATTTTTATAATTATAAATTATGCATTATAAATTAGTTTTATGTGTGGAATTTCAGCAATATATAGATATACTCAAATAACTGACTTGGACAAAGAAAAGTTAGCTTTGATGAATCAGGAAATGTATTATCGTGGACCAAATGAAAGAGATGTTTGGACAGATGATACTTGCGGTTTGGCGCATACGCGGCTATCAATTATAGGTCTTGAAAATGGAAAGCAGCCCCTATTTAATGAAGATAAATCACTTGTGCTTATTTGTAATGGTGAAATATACAACTACATAGAATTAAAAGAAGATTTAATTGCTAAGGGACACACTTTTCGTTCGGATAGTGATAGCGAAACGATTTTGCATTTATACGAAGAGTACGGAGTGGATTGTTTACTGCATTTGCGGGGTATGTTCGCTTTTTGTCTTTGGAATATTAATACCAAACAGCTTTTTGCTGCTAGGGACAGGGTAGGAGAGAAGACGCTCTATTACGCCCAAATTCCTACAGGAGTAGTTTTTTGTACAGAACTGAAAGCCATCCTCAAACATTATCTGGATAAAAGCCAATTAAATGCACACGCTTTGGCTGAATCTATACGTTATAATTACCCCATAGATTTAAAAAACACCTATATAGACCAAATAAAACGCTTGCAAGCAGGCGAATATGCCTTGGTAGATGTGAAAGGATTGGAAATTCATAGCTATTGGAAGCGTGATTTGACACCTACATTTAAGGGTACAGCCGAGGAAGCCAAAACTGAAATTATTCGCTTGATGCGAGAGTCAGTACGTCTTTGTTTGCGTAGTGATGTGCCTGTGGCAGTTTTGTTGAGTGGAGGCATTGATTCAAGCGCAATTGCTGCATTGGCGAAAGAAAGTGGGCGCGAAGTACATGTAATTACTGCCGGATATAAAGGTCAACACGATTGTGATGAACGGGATGTGGCAAAACGTTTTGCCCAAGAAAAAGGACTGATTTACCATGAAGTAGAATTGGATGCAGCTGATTTTCAAGAGTTGTTTTTAGAGTATTCTCAATATGTTGACGAGCCTGT
>DZCE01000235.1 GCA_022736375.1 Arcobacter nitrofigilis
TGATATTATTTCCTTTTCCAAGTCTTAATGCTTCAACAGCATAAACTCCTCCTGCCTTTTTAATGTCATCTTGGCTCCATACAACCTCACCTTTATGAACAACACCAGCAGTTTCATATTTACTACCATACCCAGTGTATCCACCTTCAGACCAACCAAAAATATCCCCTATATCATCCCATACTGACTGTTGTTGTTGAGGTGCAACTGCAGGAATAGCATTCTTTTCTAATGCTTTATTTAATGCTTCCAGTGTTGCAGCAGTATTTGCAGCTACTTTAGCCATAACATCGCCAATAGCCTTAAATAGCAAAGCCAACTCTCCTCGTAAGCTATTAGTTGCTGCCTCCCCTTTGATGATTGCCTTTATCATTGATTTAGTTTCATCAACATAAGATTTAATAGTATTTTTTTCATCATCTTCTACAGAATCATCTACATCCCCTACAGAAGTATTTACAGTTCCTACGGAGGTATTTACAGTTCCTACAGAAGTAGCTACGCTTCCTACAGAAGTATTTACTTTTCCTGTGGCATAATTAACCAATCTTTCCTCGGCTCTTACTGCCTCCAATCCGTCTATATTACCATCTCCGTTTGTATCTATTTCATCAAATATTTCTTTAAGTTTACTATCACTAGCAAAGCCTTTAAACTTCCGATTAAATTCTTCCCAGTCTATTAATCCATTTAGATTTGTATCTAAGTCTTTAAATCCAGTGGTTAATGCTTGTTCAATACTAGCTAATACCGCAAGTTGTTGTTCGTCTATAGAGATATAATCACCAGTATAGGTAGCTAATTCCTCTAGCAACGAAGCAGACCTTGCTTGAGCAAATGCAAAATCTCTAGCGTTAGCATAACCAGCTTTTGAACTAGACGACATTATGGAGATTGCTTCTTTTATTGCATCTGTGTCAGAAGGAGTTTTTCCTCTCCTAAAGCTTTCTATTGCTTCTGTAACTATATGCACTGCTTTTGCTTTTTCTTTGACTTCGCTTGTTTCTGTTTTTCTTAATTGTTTTGCAGCATCTTTAGCCATCTTGCTAATATCGTCATATAAATTTCTTATGGCATCTGAATATTTTTTAACAATACGAAGCTTTTCTTTTTCGGCTGTTTCTTCAGCTTTGATTCTTTCTTCTTCAGCTTTAGCTCTTTCTTTCTCAGCTCTTTTTCTTTCTTCCTCAGCTTCTTTCTCTTTGTTAAGTCTTTCTTCCTCAGCTTGTTCAATGTAGGTATAATACTCTCCTGCTAATTCAGAAACTGCTAATAGCTTAGCATAGGCATATTGTCCATCTTCTGTAGTTAGGTCTAGTGCTTCAACTAAATCCCTGAAAGCTTCAGCTGTTTTTGGTACAGAATAGTATCCA
>DZCE01000020.1:0-21748 GCA_022736375.1 Arcobacter nitrofigilis
ATCAAAAGCAGCATTAGCTAAATAAGAGATTTACCAAAGTGGCACTTGCCACTTTAGTCTCAAAAATTAATTAAAAAACAATCAAAAACTAATCAACAACTTCTTATTAATTCATAAAATTTCACAGCATCCAAAGAAGCACTTCCAACCAATACACCATCCACTTCATCAATTGATGAAATTTCTTTAATATTAGATAGATTTACACTTCCGCCATACAACAGAGGTACACTTACTATTGATTTTAAAGCTTTGTGCGTAATAGTAATCTCATCAATTGTTGCACTTCTTCCTGTGCCTATTGCCCATATTGGCTCATAAGCAACTATTAAATTTGGATAATTAATATCGATTCCGATGAATTGTTCTGTCAAATATTCCATTACAGAGTCAAACCCGCTCTCTCTAATCTCTAAAGGCTCACCTATGCAGTATATAATTTTAAAACCATTTTCTGTAAAGTATTGAAACTTTTTGGCAACTATTTCTTGGCTCTCACCTAGTATCTCTCGTCTTTCGCTATGTCCAATGAGTATAGTTTTAATTCCAAATTCATCAAGTTGCTCTAGCCCAATTTCACCAGTATATGCACCATTTTGAGCCATATAAGCATTTTGTACACCGATAGTTACATTTGGTGTTGAAGCTAGAAGCGCAGTAGCTGGTGGGAATACAAAACACTCATGGCTAGTATCTGATTTTATTAATTCACTAAGTGTTGATATATAACTTTGTGTTGAGCTTCTTGTGTGATTACATTTGAAATTAGCTGCAAAAATCATCAGCTAAGTACCGCGATTCCTGGCAACTCTTTACCTTCAATAAGCTCCAAAGTAGCCCCTCCGCCAGTACTAACAAAACTCATCTCTTCTATGTCTCCTGCTCGTGCCGTTACATCAGCCGTATCACCACCACCAACAATAGTTGTAGCATGACTTTGTGCAATATTGTGTGACATTTGAGTGCTTCCTTTTGAGAACTTATCTATCTCATATACACCCATTGGACCATTCCACATAATAGTTTGAGCATCATTAAGCGCTTCTCTAAAAAGTCTACTACTAGCAGGTCCGATATCAAGACCCATCCACTCACGCGGTATCTCTTGAGATGGGAGGTATTTTATCATAGCATCACCACTAAACTTATCAGCAACAACTAAATCAACCGGCAGATAAAACTTCACACCTCGCTCGGATGCTCTTTGCATAATTTTTTTAGCATCTTCTATTAGGTCGTCCTCAATTAATGACTTTCCAATTTCGTGTCCTTGAGCTTTTAGGAAAGTAAATGCCATACCCCCACCTATAATTATCTTATCAACTTTTTCTACCAAATTTACAAGTGCCTCAAGTTTGCCAGATACTTTAGAACCTCCCACTACGGCTACAAATGGACGAGTTGGATTTTCTATTACTTTATGAAAAAAGTTAATCTCTTTATTCATCAAAAATCCTATTCCTCTATTTTCTGGGCTAAATTGCTGGGCAATTGCAAATATAGATGCATGCTTACGATGACACGCACCAAATGCATCATTAATGTAGATATCAGCTAATGAAGCTAGCTCTTTTCCTAGCGTCTCATCGTTGGTGGTCTCTCCAGCTTCATACCGCAAGTTTTCCAATATTAAAATCTCACCTGCTTGTAACTCTTTTGCTTTTCTTTTGGCATCTTCACCAATAACATCATTTGCCATCATTATCTCATCATCAAGCTTTAATAATTTACGAAGACGTAATTTTATAGGCCTTAATGAATATTTATCTTCATATTTGTTTGGCTCTGGTCTCTCGTAATGAGATGCTAATATAACTTTACAATCTCTATCAAGACAATATCTTATAGTAGGCAATGCTTCTCTGATTCTTCTGTCATCTGTGATATTTCCCTCGTCATCTTTTGGAACATTAAAATCACATCTTATAAATACTCTTTTGCCATCTATATTTAAATCTTTTATCGTTTTTAGCACTACTTATTCCTTACTATTTATTATCTAATCTCAAACTAAGCCAAAGATTGGGTCTTTAGCAGACAGCTCTCATGACTAGCCACTTTTTATTTGCTAATGTGAACTGCCATATCTACAAGCCTACATGAATATCCCCACTCGTTATCATACCAGCTAAGAACTTTTAGCATATTCTCACCAATCACTTGAATAGTATCCATAGCAACAACCGTACTTGTCTCTTCACCTATAAAATCACTAGATACTCTAAACTCATTATCAATACCTAAAATTCCCTTGTGTGTAGTTTCACTTGCCACTTCTAGAGCTTTTTTAACATCTTCAAGTGTCACTGATTTTTCAAAAGTCACAGTTAAATCTACAATAGATACATCAGAAGTTGGAACACGAATGGCTTGACCATTTATTTTACCGCTTAGTTTTGGTAGCACTTTACTGATGGCCTTAGCTGCACCTGTAGTTGTAGGGACTAGATTTGTGGCACCTGCTCTACCTTTTCTCATATCTTTTTTACTTGGCTTACCATCAAGGATTGGTTGTGAACTTGTATAGCTGTGAATTGTAGTCATTAGTCCATTTTTTATTTTGAATGCATCATCTAATACTTTTATTAATGGTGCAAGACCATTTGTAGTACAACTTGCATTTGATACAACAGTTTCTCCATTATATTCATGCTCATTTGCACCTATTACAAATGTAGCTGTATCATCTTTTGCGGGTGCTGAGAAAACTACTTTTTTTATGCCATTATCAAGAAATGGCTGTACACTCTCGCTTGTTAAAAATACGCCCGTACACTCCAAAACCACTTCTGCACCATAGCTAGCAAAATCTAGCTCTTTTGGATCACGACTATTGAGTATCTTAGCCTTGGTATTTCCCATTAAAAGATAGCCATCCTCAACCATAACATCATCTCTTGTACCAAAAACAGTATCATATTTAAGACCATATGCAATTTCACTATCGCTTCCGCCACCTGCATTGATAGCTACTAACTCTATATCGTTCCTATCTGATATGATTTTTGCAACACATTTGCCTATCCTGCCAAGTCCATTGATAGCTACTTTTATTGCCATGAGATACTCCTAATTATTTTTATGATAAAATTGCATTATTCTACACTAAATGAGGTTATTTTTTGGTTAAAAACATGATGCAAACGGTTGCAATGTTTGGAGGAAGCTTTGATCCACCACATTTGGGTCACAAGGCTATTGTGCTTGAGGCGATTACTAAGCTAAATATTGATACATTGCTTATAGTTCCAACATACCAAAATCCATTAAAAAATAATAGCCTAGCAACGCTAGCACAAAGAATGCAAATGTGTGAAGTTGTTTTCAAAGATTTAGGAAATGTAATAATAAGTGACTACGAGATGAAACAAGAAATTAGATATACTTCTGATAGTGTAAAATATTTTAAAGATTTTTATGATTTAAAATATCTAATCATTGGTGCTGATAATTTAAAGTCGTTACATTTATGGCATGATTTTGAGTGGTTAAACAGTAATATCACTTGGGTAATTGCCTCACGCAAAGAGATATTAATAGATATTTGTGATACTAAAATACTTAAGCAGTTTATTATGCTGAGCATTAATGAAAATGTAAGCTCTAGCGAGATTAGAAGCGGGGCAAAAAAAGAGATGACAGACAAGAGAATATCAACTCAAATAGAAACTATATACAAAGGAACAAAATGATAGAAAACGAAACAATGGACGAGAGAACAAATAGAATTGTAGCTTTACTTGATAGCAAAAAAGCAGAAGAGATTGAGGTTTTTAACCTTGAAGATGCTGATTATATAGCCAAACGAGTGATTATAGCGAATTCAATCAGTGGTAAACATACTTTATCATTATTTGATTACCTCAAAAATGAATTAAAACCAATTGGTGAACACTTTTATGCTAGTGACGCTAGTGATGAGTGGGTTGTGTCAGATTTGGGTGATATACTTGTTCATATAATGATACCTGATTATCGCCAAAGATATTCGCTGGAGGAGTTCTTGAGAGAACTTTCAAACAAAAAGACATCTAATAACGACTTTTATATCTAAAAAATGAAACCAAGATACGAAACTAAAAAAATATTTGTAGGAAATGTAGCAGTTGGTGGAGATGCACCTATATCTGTTCAATCTATGACATATAGTAACACACATGATGTAGTAGCTACAGTCGAGCAGATAAATAGGCTTCATTTTGCTGGTTGTGATATTGTTCGCGTTGCCGTTCCGGCCATGGAAGATGCTCTTGCACTAAAAGCCATCAAAGAACAGATAAGTTTGCCGCTTGTTGCTGATATACACTTCAACTATCGTCTTGCACTTGAGGCGGCAAAATGGGTTGATTGTATCCGTTTTAATCCAGGAAATATAGGCGATAAAAGCCGTATTAAAGAGATAGTAAAAGCCTGTAATGAGCGGAAACTTCCGATTAGAATCGGGGTCAATGCTGGTTCACTTGAAGATGAATTTGAGAATAAATATGGTGCCACGGCTAAGGGCATGGTAGCTAGTGCTGAATACAATATTAAGTTTTTGGAAGATTTAGGTTTTACAGACATCAAAGTATCCCTAAAAGCAAGTGATGTGGATAGAACTGTAGAGGCGTATAGAATGTTACGCCCAAAAAATAACTATCCATTTCATCTAGGAGTAACAGAGGCTGGTACACTTTTTCATGCTACTGTAAAATCTTCTATTGGACTAGGCGCATTGCTTCTTGATGGCATTGGCGATACAATGAGAGTATCCATAACTGGTGAGCTTGAAGAAGAAGTTAAAGTAGCAAAGGCAATTATCAAAGATAGTGGCAGAGCCAAAGATGGTGTTAATATCATATCTTGTCCTACTTGTGGACGGATAGAGGCTGATTTGGTCACTGCTGTTGCAGAAGTGGAGAGAAGAACTGCACATATTAAAGCACCACTTGATATATCTGTAATGGGTTGTGTAGTTAATGCCATAGGTGAAGCAAAGCATGCAGATGTAGCTATCGCTTACGGTAAAGGAAGTGGATTAATCATGGTAAAAGGCGAGGTTGTGGCAAAATTGCCAGAAAATGAGCTGGTTGATAGATTTATATATGAAGTCGAAGAGATGGCAAAAAAGGTTGATATTTAATGGAACATATGTACAATTTAAATATTGAAAGAGCTGTACTGTCTGCTATTATATTTGATGCTGAGATTTACGAAGATATAGCTTCTAGGTTAAGCTCAAAAGATTTTTACTTGCCTTTTCATCAATATATTTTCGGTGTAATGGATGATTTGCATAGAGAAGATAAGCCTATTAGTGAAGAATTTTTAATAGGGAAACTCCAATCCATTGGCAAGTATGATGAGATGGGAATGATGGATTTACTTGTCGCTAATCCAATTACAAATACCGCTGCGTATATAGAAGAGATAAAAGCTAAATCAGTTAAACGCTCACTTGTCACACTAGCCACAGAGATAAAGAAAGTAACGATCGAAGATGATATGAACTCAAATGAGGTTATGGATTTGGTCGAGAAAAAACTATATGAAATAACTAGCGAAAGCACATCAAATGATTTTAGAGATGCAAAAGATATAACACTAGCTGCACTTGCAGAGATCGAGCGATTAAAGGTGATGGGGAATACAAAGCTTATTGGTGTAGATACAGGCTTTAGAAATCTAAATGATAAAACCAGTGGATTTGGCAAAGGAGATTTGGTAATAGTAGCGGCTCGTCCCGCTATGGGCAAAACTGCACTTGTTTTAAATATGGCACTAAAAGCTTTAGAGCGAAATGAAGGGGTGGTTTTCTTTTCTCTAGAGATGCCAGCTGAGCAGCTTATGCTAAGGATGCTATCGGCCAAAACAATGATTAGATTACAAAATCTTAGAGTTGGAGATTTGACTGATAATGAATGGAGTAGCCTATCAGCTGCCACGAGTAATCTGGCTACAAAAAAATTATTTGTAGATGATGGAGGTCACGCGACTATTCATCATATCAGAAGTAAACTAAGAAAAATCAAATCTCAAAATCCAGAGATTAGTATAGCATTTATAGACTACCTACAGCTAATGAGTGGTGATGGTAAAAAAACCAGCGACAATAGACAACAAGAAATATCAGATATTTCAAGGGGTCTAAAGCAATTAGCAAGAGAACTACAAATGCCAATAGTAGCCCTTTCTCAGCTAAATCGTGGTGTAGAAAGTAGAGAAAATAAACGCCCAATGCTAAGTGATTTGCGTGAATCTGGAGCTATTGAGCAAGATGCCGATATTATTCTTTTTGTTTACCGTGATGATGTTTATCGCGAAGCTAAGGAGAAAGAAAAAGAGATGAAAGCAAAAGCAGAAGGCAAAGATTATAAAAGTGAATATATCAAAAAAGAAGAAGAAGAGACAGAACTAATCATAGGTAAACAGAGAAATGGACCTACAGGTACCGTGGATCTTCTCTTCCAAAAAAGCTTCACTAAGTTTATAGATGGCTCTCATGGTGGCAGTAATGTAGCTTTTGAAGTGATATATGACAAAGCTGGAACGAAAGAAGCAACATTTAACCTCCCCCCAATCTAAAATGCAATTGGATAAACCACAAGTTTATGATACAGTTCGTTCGTTTTGGATTTTTATTGCCCTAGTATCAATAGTATTATCGCTTCGTATTTTTGTTATTTATGATTCGTACCAAACATTTATCTCTAAACCATTTATTATTACTTATGCTAATGTATTATATAGCGAAAATAGAGAGAAAAATGGCTACAAATATGCTCTTTTAAAGTTAAAAACAGATGATGATTTGGAATTCTATACAGTCACAAATGATGAAACACCAATGCACTCAAAACGAATCAGAATCAAACTTTCCCCATCAAACGATATAACTTTTTGGCGTTATCTAGGCACACCATTTATAAAAAGTAGCATAAGTGAAATCGTAAGCACAATACCAAAAACATCAAAAGATAGCGTAATAGAATTTATATATGCACAGCATCAAAACCCACAACTAAAAAGTCTTTTTGCATCACTCTATCTAGCCACTCCTCTTGATAAAGAGATTAGACAACCTGTTACAGCACTTGGTATTGCTCATATAGTTGCACTCAGTGGATTCAACCTCTCTATTTTATGGGGCGTTATCTATGGTCTTTTACTGCTAATCTATCGCCCACTTCAACAGAGATATTTTCCATATCGTTACGCTTTTCTAGATTTGGGATTTATTGCTCTTATTGGGCTTGGGTATTATGTATCGTTTGTTGATTTTTCTGCTTCACTCATTAGGGCATATCTTATGGTATTGGCTGGCTGGGGAATTTTGCTTCTTGGCATGGAGCTGGTAAGTTTTTATTTTCTAGCCACAATATCCATTATTATGTTAACATTTTTTCCCAGACTCATAGTATCTCTTAGCTTTTGGTTTTCAGTAGCTGGAGTATTTTATATTTTTCTTGTGTTGCATTACACTAAATTACTAAATCAAAATATAATAAAATGGATAATGATTCCATTTGGAGTATTTTTATTTATGCAACCAGTCGTTCACGCATTTTTTGGTGGGGTGTCATGGTGGCAGTTTGTTTCTATTCCTCTGGAGGCACTTTATTTAATATTCTATCCATTAATGATCCCACTTCATATTATTGGATATGGAGGAGTTATGGATGATATGCTTTTAGCTCTCTTTACTATGCCTCCAAAAGAGATAACACAATCATTGCTTCCATGGTGGGGACTATTAATATTTGTCATCTTGTCTCTTGCCTCGATTGTTTCCAAAAAAATATTTCTGGTACTGTGTGGTGTCACACTATGCTATTGTATTTATATCTTCATGTTTATCTAAAATATGACAAAATCTCGCACCATGTAGAAAAATAGCCCACGATAAATATATCCACAAAAAGAAATATAATAAAGCACTAATGCTTCCATAAATGGTGCTGTATGTATCAGAATGAGAGACATAAAACAGAAATGCACTTTTTGAGAGATACCAAATTAAAGAAGCTATAAATGAACTAATAAGTGCTGCGTGAGTTTCAATATCCCTATTTGGTGTAAATAAATAAGCGGCAAAAAATGCAAACCATGTAAACAAGAATGGTAACAAATAACTAACAATTTCATGCAAAAACGATACTTCATTTAAATATATGGAGAAGAAAAATGATGTACCAATCATAATAGGTATAATGATAATAAATAGAAAGTAAAGCCTAATAGCACTCCAAAATCCTCTATTTGGTGTATCAAATATATCATTAATGGCATAATCATATGTTCTGAAAAATAGTGCTACAGCAAAGAGCATATAAACTAGTCCAACAGCCCCTAGCTTGTCTGCATTATGTAAAAAATAATCAAAATGCTCTAAAATATATTTTGAATTAGATGGAATAAGTGAGCTAAATATAATCTCTTTAATACTATCCTTAACAGAATCAAAAATAGGCAAAATAGTAAAAATAGATAAAAGAACAACAGAAAAAGGTATAAAAGCAAAAAGCGTATCCCAACTAAGAGATGAGGCATAATAGCTTACTTTATTTTGAAATATTTCATAAAAGAATCCACGAATAAAAAGATAGTAACTCTTTAAAATATCACGCAAATTATCTACCTTACAACCCCATCTTATTTGGGTTTAGTATATTATTTGGATCAAATGCTTTTTTAACAGCACTAAACAATGCTCTTTCGCTTTCATTAAAGGCAATATTCATGAATTGGGCTTTACTAAGTCCTATACCATGCTCACCACTCAAAGTACCACCCAAATCTACAACCATTTGGAAAATCTCTTCTATGGCGTGATGACCATCAATTAGTTGCTTTGCATCTTTGCCATCTACCATAACATTCACATGTATATTGCCATCTCCAGCATGTCCAAAACATGGTACTTTAAAGCCATATTTCGCCCCAATTGCATATATCTTTTCTAGCGCAACTGGAAGTTTACTTCTAGGGACTGATATATCTTCGTTTAATTTTTTTGAACCAAATATGGTTATAGATTGTGAGGCATTTCGTCTTGCATACCATAATCCATCTCTATCTTTCTTTTCATCTGCGATTCTAAACCCAGTTGCACCATTTGCTATAAATGATTGCTCTAAAATCTCTAGCTGAAATTCAACCTCTTGTGCCACATTGCCATCAACATCACCTATTAATAAAGCTCCAGCGTCAGCAGGCAACTCAATACCTAATTTTTCTTTGAGAGCCTGCACTACTAAACTATCCAAAAATTCCATTGCTACAGGATTTGCTCCTGCTGCAAGTGATTTAAATACAGCGTTCATTGCATCTTCTACAGTAGGAAATACGCCCATATATGATTTGGCAAATTTTGGTTTGGGGAGTAACTTGAGAGTGATTTCGCTTAGGACTCCAAGTGTTCCCTCGCTTGCTATTAGGATACCTGCTATATTGTAACCTGCTACATCTTTAATAGTTCGTTTTCCTGCTCTAATAATATCCCCATTTGGCAATACTACTCGAAGTGCCATAACATAATCTTTAGTAATGCCATATTTTGCAGCTCGCATTCCACCTGCATTTTCACTTACATTTCCACCAAGCGTAGAGTATTCTTCACTAGCAGGATCTGGTGGATAAAACAATCCCAACTCTTCAACAGCTCTTTGTAAATCTTTATTGATAACACCAGGTTGTACAACAGCTACCATATTTTCCATATCTATCTCTAAGATACGGTTCATATGCTTCTCCATTCCAAGAATGATACCACCATTGGCTGGCAATGCTCCACCCGTGAAACCACTTCCTGCACCTCTTGGTGTAATTATTACTTGATGCTCATTACAATATTTTAATATAGCACTTATATCATTTTCATCTCTAGGAAAAACAACAGCTTCAGGCTCATATCTGGTGCGAGTTGCATCATAGCTATATGCTATCAAATGAGCTTTATCACTATACACATTCTCATTGCCGACTATACTCTTGAGTGCTTCTAGATGAATATCTTTTAGCATTATTTTATCTTTGCCATTGTCTCAAAATAGTCGCTTTTAGTCTCTCCACCAAAGAAGCCTTTTGACTTTGCATCTAGTCTCATAAAAAATGGTGTATTTACACTAGTATCACTTAAAATATTATTTTGCCTACCAACAATATGCTTACTTATTGGGTCATAAAGCACTACACTATCTTTCATAACTATTGCCACTAAACCGACTTGATATTCTCTAGCAAATGATTCTAAATTTTCTGCAGTTGTGAAACTATTGCCATTTCTAGACAAGTAAACACCAAATAAATCTGGATGAATCCACTCTTTTTTATATTGTGATTGAAAACTATTGTATGCATTTGCGTTAGGTGCCAAGAGAAGTACATTATTATAAAGATATCCTCCCACAACCTTATCTCCAGCGACTGGCTTGGTAACTATTACTGGTAGTTTGCTTTTTTCCACAAGCGAAGCATTTAACAATACCGCTTTGCCACTATTTTCGGTTTGCATTAATGGCATAGTTGCTGTTTGTGTGGATGCACCATATCTATGTATTACAACCCCGCTCATGCCAGTAACTGGAAAAGGTGATGAAAGTTCGATATTTTTACCATTTATACTCTTTATAGTTTGCTCAACCGTTACTGGGAAAAAGTCGGCAAAAAGTGGTGCAGCCAACATAGATAAAATTAGAAGTTTACGCATAAAAAATCCTTTAAATGACATCATATTGCAATTTTAATAGTTACAACTGTTTATAAGATTATACAACTACAACTTTAAATCCTAATAAATTATTTTTTTATTTATTCCTTTGTACATTTAATATATTTCAGTATAATGACATTAGGGTATATCCAAAATATGGAGCATTATGAGAAGAATTTTAACTTTCTTATTGTTAGTGTCTGTATCGTTTCTACATGCAGAGATGACACAAAAGAAATGGAAATCAGGACAAAACTTTTATGATTATTTAAGAGTCAATAAAGTGCCAGTATCCACCATCCAGTCGTTAGATGCTTATGGTAAACAAGCTATAAGCAAAATGAAAAACAATCAAAATTTTACAGAAGAGAGAGATGAAAATGGGGTTTTAATTCAGACCATAATCCCATTAGCAAACAACATAGAGATAGACTTGCATAAATTAACAGCTTCTAATAATTACAGTTTAAGTGTAGGGGCTGCGAACACAAGCAAAGAGAATAATGATATAGTAATTGAGAGTAAAAACAGTCCAATGAAACCAAAAAGTAACCAAATTATTATCAATACAAATGATGGCAAATTTAGCATCGCAGATGATTATGAATTATCTCCATCTAGACAAACAGGAATATTGAAAGATACTATAAATAATACAAATATAATACTACCAAATTCTATATCTAATACAACAAAATACAGAGGAGAAAGAAGCAATAAATTTACTATGCCTCTTAGAAATCCTAGCATTTCATCTCCATTTTCACTAGCAAGATATCACCCTGTATTGCATATATACAGACCTCACAAAGGTACAGACTTTAGAGCAAAAAGAGGAACACCTATAATGTCAATAGCAAATGGAATTGTAATTTTCTCTGGTAGCCTAGGTGGAT
The DNA here is from genome assembly GCA_022736375.1 of Arcobacter nitrofigilis. GTDB lineage: Bacteria > Campylobacterota > Campylobacteria > Campylobacterales > Sulfurovaceae > BN30871. Next base: position 11,587 of record DZCE01000020.1, read on the forward strand.
ATGGAAATGTCGTTAAGGTAGATCATGGTGGTGGATATATGTCGCTTTATGCACACCTTACCAACTCTAGGGTAGCCAATGGTCAGACAGTAAATCAAGGCGATATAATAGCATTTAGCGGGAATACTGGCACAAGCTCTGGTCCACATCTCCATCTTGGAATATATAAAAATGGTACTGCTATTAATCCTATGAGTGTTATAAATAACGACTCAATAATAGATACTATTTTGAAAAAATTCTCATTTAATGATAAACAGCAAAATACAAAACCTACGAATAGCTATAACAAAAAAATAGCTTCAAATTTAAAACAAAATCATCTAATTGATTTAAAAATATTTGATGATGAGTAATCGAACATGGTCAGTAATTTTAAACTATCCTCATTAGTAAATCCTAAATTTATATTTACTTCACTTGCCTCGTATAATCAAGACGGCAAAGAAAAAAGCTGGGAAATTGTAGATGCATCTGATAGTGTTGCGATACTACTTTACCATGAAACAAAAAAATCTTTTGTAATGGTGAGACAATTTCGTCCTGCAATTTATGCAAACAATCATGAAACCGGAATGACTCTTGAGCTTTGTTCTGGAATAGTTGATAAAAACCTATCTTTAGAGCAGATTGCCATCGAAGAGATAGCCGAAGAGTGTGGATACGAAGTTGGAATTGAGAATCTCCTCAAGGTAACATCTTTTCATACATCTGTTGGATTTGCTGGAAGTAAACAAACTCTATACTATGCCACAATAGATGACAGCATGAAAGTAAACGAAGGTGGTGGCATTGATGATGAGATGATTGAAGTTGTATATATGAGCATCAACGAAGCAATGAGCTTAGCATATGATGAAAATGTCGTCAAAACCCCTGGGTTATTGTATGCACTTGCATGGTGGAAAGAGCATCGTAACTAAGCAAATCTACTAAAAAACAATCATAAATATATTTTTGCCATCTTCATGTCTATATTTCAATTTATAATTTAATTTATCTACTATATTTTGCACAATATACAATCCCAACCCAAATCCACCACTTCTTTTCTCTTCTTGTGAAAATGGTTGTGTGTAAAATTCCAAATCATTTTTCAGAGGTTCACCTTCTGATATTACCTTTATTGTGTTTTTATTTGCAATAATTGAGACTTTTTTATTCTTACTATACTTAATCCCATTATCAAGAATATTTTTTACAGCCAAGCTTAAAAGCTTTATGTCAGTTTGTATGAAATCATTGCTAATACTTACAATCTCACAATTAGATTCAAACATCAAAAGCTCCATGCTTCTTTTTATTACATCTGATATGTTCATTTGTTCAATATTTGGGATAAAACCTTTTGTTGTAACCCTCTCTATTGTAGCAAGCTCGTCTATTAATTCATTCATTCTACCAAATGCCCTTATAAGTATCTCTTTTATATTTTGGTCATCAATTGACTCAATGATAATCCTGCCTTTTGTAATTGGTGTTTTTAGTTCATGCATAATATTACGCATAAAAAGATTTTTTGAAGCGTTAAGTTCATTAATGTGTATTATAGCATCATCGAAACTTTTTGCAATCTTTCCTATTTCATCACGATTTGTATATGTGATTCGCTTTGTCATATCCCCATTAGCAAATACTTTTATCTCTTTATATAGTCTCTTTAATGGGCTTAATTTTTTCAATATTGCAATATACAATAATACAACTAGCACAAGCAGGAAAATACCAACACCAACTGCAATATAAGCAGTATAATATTTTTTATTGATATCTTGAAGCATTAAATGCTCACCACCTCTTTGGATGTAAATATAATGAGTATCAGGCATTTGAAATATTTGAATAATTCCAAACAAAGATTGACCACTAAAAATAGTTTTTCCCGATTCTTCTATACTCTCTTTTAGCTTGCTAGCATCTACTGGTGTTACAGAAAAATCACTATAAAGTTTTTCCATTTCACTCTTGGTCAAATTCAATTGTGAACTTGAAAGAAACGCATCAGCTATAAGCTTATAGTTATATTCTTCTTGAATTTTTTCTCTATCTCTATTCCATGATAAAAACAGTAATAGTGTAACTGTTGACACAATCAGAGCCAATGAAAAAAGTATGTGTACAAAAGTATTAACAGATATATTTTTCATTATTTATCTACTAACATATATCCAACTCCCCTAATCTGCTTTATATATGTTTTATCTCTATCAATTTGACCTATCTTGCTTCTAATCCTTGATATAATAACATCTACATTTTTTACAGAACTACTATCTGATATATGCTCACTATCATATTGTAGTTGCTCTCTTGATACAGATGTGTTTTTATGTTTATGGAGAATTGAAAACAGATCATATTCAGCAGCCGTGAGCTCAAGAACATTATCTTTAAACAACACCTCTCTAGTTGTATCATTTAAAATAAACTTATCTTGCGGTAAATTATCTATTGTTTCTATTTTTGTAGTTCTTCTCAAAATTGTTTTAATTCTACTTACAAGCTCTCTTGGATCATATGGCTTTGGCATATAATCATCAGCTCCTCGCTCTAGCCCAATAATTTTATCCATCAAATCATCTCTTGCTGAAGATATTATAATAGGAGTAGGCGTCTCTTCACGAATCTTTAAGATAAGCTCCAATCCGTCCATATCAGGAAGTGTAAGATCAAGAATAATCAAATCAAATTTATCTTGCGTTAAAAGCGAAAGTCCCATATATGGCTCCTCGGCCCATGTGACACTCATTTCGTGCTGTTTTAGGTAGTTTGACAAAATTAATGCCAACTCTGGGTCATCTTCAATTAGTAATATTTTAATCATATCAACCCTTGTGTTTTATTGTTGCACTGTTATAATTCCCATCTTGCCGTATCTATTTACAAATACTCGCTTAAGTCCGTTTCGCAATAGTGCTTTTTTTACATTTTCCAATGAAGACATTGTATCATTTTCTACTTGAATGATAACATCTCCTACTCTAAATCCTGCACTATACATAGGCGATTTTCTATCTATGTTTATTACAACTATTCCATTTGATAGAGTCAACCTAAGCCCTTGTTTAATTTTAGGAGTAATAACAGAAATATCCATGCCATTTATATTTTGTGATATTTTAGTCAACGCACTCTCTCTATTGCCAAGCCTTAATGATAGTTTTTGAACCTTAGTAGCTCTTTCAATTGTAACAACCGTGCTTTCATTTGGTTTCTTATCCCCTATCAGCATTTGAAGCTTAGATGGTGATTCTATAGCTATATCATCTATTGCTATTATCAAATCTCCTCGTTTTAGTCCAGCCTTATATGCAGCTCCATCAGGTTCTACATCTGTCACGACTACACCATTTTGACTATTGTATGCCTTTGAATATGTGCTATCAAGTGGAGCTAGTGAAACACCCATATATCCTCTACTTACCTTACCATTTTTTACTATTTGAGAAACTACATTTTGCATCATATCCACGGGGATTGTAAAACCTATGCCATCATTGCCTCCACCTTTTGAGAATATAGCTGAATTTATACCTATCATCACTCCTCTACTGTCCACCAATGCACCCCCAGAATTTCCTGGATTTATAGAAGCATCTGTTTGTATAAAATTTTCATACTGATTTATACCAAGCTCTTGTTTATTTAGTGCAGATACTATTCCACTAGTCACAGTCTCCCCCACCCCGAATGGATTACCTATAGCAAATACTATATCTCCTACTCGAACATCTTTAATGTTTCCCATTTTGATTGGTAAAAGATTTGTAGCCTCAATCTTTATCACCGCCAAATCACTACCCTTGTCACTACCTATGAGTTTTGCTTTATACTCTTTTTTATTATCAGGAAGCATAACCATTATTTCTGTTGCACCATCAATAACATGATTATTGGTCACAATCAAACCATCTCGTGTAATAATTACTCCAGAGCCTGCACCTTTTGGGATATTTTCTTTTTGTGGAGCATGAGGATATCTGGGATCCATAAATTGTCTAAAAAATGGGTCATCTACAATACTTCGCTCACTCGATTGTTGTGGCTTTAGTTTCACTGTAATATTAACAACTGAATTCATAGAGTCTTTAATAACATCATGAAATGATAATATTTGATTTGTGTTTGGCACTACTCTGGTTGGTTGGATTGTTGCTTGGTTGAATGTTATTTCCGTTGCACTTGCACTACTATTATATATAATTACTCCACATAGTATGACTATAAAAGAGAGAGTAGTTAATGTTATTTGTTTTATTGATTTTGTCATCTTGTCCCCTTTTTCGTTTTTCGTTTTTCTTTTATATTATAAAATAAATTCGTTAATGAACAATAAATGGTAATATTTTGACAAACAACTCAATAATGGTATAATTCACAAAACAGTCTTGGAGTATCATTTTGGAATTTTGGAATCACATATACGAAAACTTCAATCCAGTAGCTTTTGATATTGGATTTATTAAGGTTCATTGGTATGGGATAATGTATGTTCTAGCCTTATTGTCAGCTCTATTTTTTTCCAAATGGATAAATCGCCATGATCGTATTGGAATACCAGAAGATATAATAGACAACTATTTTATATGGGTAGAGATTGGTGTCATTTTAGGTGCTAGACTTGGATATGTGCTGTTTTATGACCCTAGTGGTTATTATCTATCTAACCCGCTACAGATTTTCAGTCCATTTGATACCAATGGTAATTTCACAGGTATCAGTGGTATGAGCTATCATGGTGCTGTTATTGGTGCATTGATTGCTACATATCTTTTTGGCCGTAAATATCCTACATATCTTTATAAGGTTCTTGATATTGCTGCACTTGGTATTCCAGTGGGATATGTATTTGGGCGAATTGGGAACTTTCTAAATCAAGAGTTAGTAGGTAGCATCACAACAGTCCCATGGGGAATATTAGTTAATGGTGTTATGCGTCATCCATCTCAACTATATGAAGCATTTGCTGAGGGTTTAGTAATAGCTATAATTTTATATATTTTTAGAGCTAAAAAACCATTTGACGGTGCACTTATAGCGTGGTACGGAATACTGTATGGGATTATGAGATTTATAGTGGAGTTTTATCGTATGCCAGATTCTCAGCTTGGTTATGTTTGCTGTGGCATGAGTATGGGGCAACTTATGAGCCTTGGTATGATAATATTTTTTGTAGCCATATTTTATATCATCAAGATGAATAGTAAAACATTAAGGGCATGATGCCTTTTGCTCACAATTATAATCCAAGTAAACTTTTGCAACGGCAATAAATAGTGAGGTAATAGCTGGCCCAATAATAATACCCCAAAAACCATAGCTACTCATACCAGCAAATATAGCAAAAAATATCACCAGCTCATTAATCTCAACCGTACTATGCAAAAAATCTCTTTTGATGATTTTTATAATGAATGGCTTGATAAATGTATCAGCTATAATAGCTATCGCAACAATAGAATATGTAGCAACTATAATCGCCCCATCAGTATCTCCATATGACCACAAATATAGACTAACTGGAGCCCAAACTATCACTCCACCAACTACTGGAATAAGTGAAGCTAGACCATAAATGATACCAAATAAAAGTCCATCAAAGCCAAAAAAACTAACAAAAACCCCAAATAAAAAGCCCTCAAATATTGCAGTTACTATTGTAGAATAAAAAACTATCTCCATGGTGGATGAAATCTCATGAATAATATGTGAGCTTTTCTCTTTTGATAATGGAAGCAGTGAGCTAAGTATTGCAAAAACCCTATCTCCATAATAGTTTAAAAAGTAGTAAAATAGAAGAACAAAAAAGAAATTTGTCAAAAATGATAAACCAACCTTACCAAGAGATGCTAGATATGAGCTGTAACTTTGTGCAAAAGATGCTATTTTATCATTACTTATATTTTGAGTAAACCACTCATGAGCTTGAGGGAATCTCTTTACTACTCCTTCTACTGACGCAGTAATATTAGTTATAGTCCCGGCATCAAGAGTAGATGCATAATTAACCCCAACAGTTGCAATATAAGCAAGTGGAGCAAATATAAGCAGTGTCATCAATGCAGTGATAAACAAAGCCACTATGCGTCTTGATTTGAAATAGATATTTAATTTTTCAGTGAGATTATATGTAGCCATAGTAAGTAGTATGGCTACACTAATAGCTAGGAGAAATGGTGCATAAAGGCTATAAGCACCCAATAGTGCAAGAGCAATAAATAGAATTATCATTATGCTATTATTTGTAAAGTTCACCCTGAATTCCCCCTAGTCTAAAATGCTCATAACTCTTTTGAGTGGCAACTCGTCCTCTGGCTGTCCTCTCGATGTATCCATTTGCCATTAGATATGGTTCTATCACATCTTCTATCGTACTCTCATCTTCGCTTAGAGTTGCACCCATTGTGCTTAGTCCCACAGGTTTGCCCTTTGCACTTACTAATAATTCAAGAAGTCTAATATCCTGTTCGTCAAATCCAAGCTGATTAACCCCAAGCTCATCTAACGCATATTTTGCCGTTTTTAATGTTACCGTGGTTTCGTTTGCAACCTCTGCAAAATCACGAACTCTCTTAAGTAGCCTTAACGCTATCCGTGGAGTTCCTCTGCTTCTTCTTGCTATTTCAAATGCTGCTTCATTGCCAGTTGGTTTTTCTAATTTTAAAGCAGCCTGAGCAACTATTGTGGATAGTTCGTTCGGTTCATAAAATTGCATCCTAAAATGCATTCCAAATCTCTCACGCAGGGGAGCTGAAAGCATACCAGCCCTTGTTGTTGCTCCAATAAGAGTGAATCTAGGCAGATCAATTTTCACAGATTGTGCCGCAGGGCCTGAACCTATAATGATATCAAGTCTGAAATCCTCCATGGCAGGATACAAAATCTCCTCGATGGCAGGACTCATACGGTGTATCTCATCAATGAAGAGTATATCCCCCTCTTCAATATTAGTTAGTAGTGCAGCCAAATCTCCAGCTTTTTCTATCATTGGAGCTGAAGTAGTTTTGATATTTGCATTCATCTCTAATGCTATTATATTTGCGATAGTGGTTTTACCAAGTCCAGGGGGACCGAAAAAAAGTACATGATCAAGTGCTTCATTTCGTTTTTGGCTAGCTTCTATAAAGATTTGTAAATTTTTTTTTATTTTCTCTTGCCCAATGTATTCGCTCCATGATGTTGGACGGAGTGTAAGCTCTATAGCGCTCTCGCCTTCAAATTTCTCTATCTCAACAACTCTTTGCATTACATTGATTTTTCTGGCGATACAACTGGTGCTGCTTCACTATCTTTTGGTTTTTCTGTTTCAACAGGCTTTGGAACTTCAACAGTTATTCTATTTATAACAGTTGCATTTTCACTTGCTGAATTCGCAATACTGCCTGCTAGAATCTTCTGTTTTGCACTTGTAACGATTCCACTTAGCACTATTCCCTTGTCATTTGTAGACACTTCTATATTTGAGCCACTAAGCGAACTACTATTGTTAATCTTTTTCTGTACCTTGGATTGTATATCTTCTAATGACTCCTTGGGTTTTGTGTCTATTTTCTGTGGTTCATTTGTCTCTTCTGCTGCTGGTTCACTAGTGTTGCCCTGTTGGCTACTATAGTCATTAGTGTATATATTGTTATTATCATCAATATCGTTAGATTCCCCATTGGCACCATATGTAGTATCTTTAGGTTGTTCTTTTTTTTGTTTCATCTCTTCATTAGGAGTCATTGATGTAGACATTTCTTCAGTAGTATTAGTATCATTATTATCAAGTCCACTAAATATAGAATCTATATCTTCAGATAACTTATCTTCAGATAACTTATCTTTATTTATGAGACTATCTGGTCTCTTGGGATCGCTTCTATCCTTCAAACTACCCCAAATCAAAATAGCACTAAGTATAGCTATAACTATTAGTCCACCTATTATAATTTTTTTTAACATTTTATTCTCCTAATATCTAAATTGTTCATTTGGAAATTCGCCAGACTTAACCTCTGATGAATACTCTTTTATGGCATTTCTCACCAAACCACTTCCGTCTATAAATCTTTTAACAAATTTAGGCGTGAACTCCTCAAAAAAACCAAGCATATCACTCCAAACAAGTACCTGACCATCCACATCGTTTCCAGCCCCGATTCCTATAATTGGAATATTAACCGCACTTGTAACTGCTGCTGCAACATCTGATTTTACACCTTCTATAATTAACGCTACTGCTCCAGCACTTTCAAGAGCTAAAGCATCCTCTATAATAGATTGTTTCTCATCTTTTGTCTTACCTTTAACATTATAGCCACCCTCGCCTCTTGCACTTTGAGGCTTGAGTCCTATGTGACCAAAAACTGCAATGGAGTTATCACTCAAAAAACGAATCATATCGACCTTCTCTTTGCCACCTTCTACTTTGATTGCATCAGCTTTGGTCTCTTGATAAACTCTAACTGCATTTGAAAGTGCCATATCATTGTTTGTATAGCTACCAAATGGCATATCAAAAAGTAAAAAACTTTTTTTAGCTCCCACTCCAACAGCTTTTGTATGGTATATCATCTGATCCATTGTTGCACTTAGTGTATCAGGTTGACCGGCAAAACTCATATTTAAACTATCCCCTACAAGAATAACATCCACATATTCATCAAATAACGAAGCAAATAGTGCATCATAAGCCGTAATCATGACTATCTTGTCTTGACCTCTCATAGATTGCAATGTTTTAATTGTGACTTTTTTACCCAAAACAACCCCTTGATATTTTGACTCTATTTTAGCAAAAAAATGTATAATACTACATTATTAAAAAAACACAAAAGAGTGAAATTGAAAAAATTAGTAGCATACATAACAACAGGATACCCATCAACTTCTTTCACGGTAGATGTAGCGAGTACTCTAGCAGAAGCTGGAGCTGATACTCTTGAACTTGGTGTTCCATTTTCTGATCCTGTAGCCGATGGACCAATTATAGAAAAAGCCAATTTACTGTCGCTTCAAAATGGATTTAAAATAAAACAACTTTTTGAAATATCAACACAAATTTCAACACATATAGATACGATGTGGATGGGATATTTTAATTCATTTTATCACAAAGGCTTTGACCTAATGGCAAATGAAGCAAAAAAAGCAAATCTTAGTGGTTTTATAATTCCAGATTTACCATTTGAAGAGGCAGTAGCATATCAAAAAATTATGCGTGAAAAAGATATGACACTTATAGATTTTTTGGCTCCAACTGATACTGATAATCGAATATCTATGATAGCACAAAATGCACAAAAATTTATCTACCTTGTAGCATACACAGGCATCACTGGAAGCGGGCAGGCCGAATCACTTGATGAGATAATAGCAAAAACTAGAGCCGTAACGACAACTCCAATATTTGTTGGTTTTGGTGTTGACGAACATACGGCAAAAGAGAAAGTTATAGGTGTAGATGGTGTTATCGCTGGTTCTGTATTTGTAAAAGTACTACTTGATGAAACACTAAGCCATAACGAAAAGATAAGAAAAATATCAACAATAGCTAAAGAGATTAAAGAGAAAATAAACGAATAGAAGATTTATCATGAGAGATTATCTCTCATGATAAAGAATTATTTCTTGTCCAAAGAGTCTTTGATTGCAAATAATAAAAATATAACCAAAGCCCCCATTACGACTGATACAATCGATTGAAACATGCCACTAAGTCCCGCAAAGAATCCAATTGTAGCCATATCAGATAATCCATTTATAACTCCAGCCACTATACCAACAACAGCAAAGATAGTAACGATTACTTCACCTAGCCCCAGAACTATACCTCTTACTTTTTGAGTTATTGGTTCAAAAAAACTAACTGTTTTATGAGTTGCATCTGATATGGATTCAGAAATATTAGCAGTTGCATTTGATGCATTCTCTGCAAAATGTTCAAATCCCTCTTTGGCTGATTCAGTTGCCTGCTTTGCTTTTTGACTTAAATCACCTATTGTTTCGCTAATCTCTTCTTTTGCATGTGTTGCTGCTTTTTTTATTTTATTCATCTCTTCTGACATCATATACTCCTTATTTTAAGCTTTTTTGCTAATAGAATCTTTTACTTAAGCTATTGTCTCTTTTGCCTTATCAAGACCATCATGAGCAAGTGTTTGTGCTTTTTCCACAACAT
>DZCE01000020.1:21848-25970 GCA_022736375.1 Arcobacter nitrofigilis
TCTTTTGCCTTATCAAGACCATCATGAGCAAGTGTTTGTGCTTTTTCCACAACATCACTCATGCTATCAATCCCAGCATTTGATGCCAACTCTTTTGCTTTATCCAAACCCTCTTCAGCTAATGCTTGAGCTTTATCGGCAACAGCCCCAAGCTCTTCAATTCCTTCAGTAGTTGCCTCTTTTGCCCTTGAAAATAAGTTTTTAATCATATCAAACATATCTGACCCTTTTTTAGTTTATATGAATTATTATAACATAAAAAATACTTATTTTATGTTAAATGTAATTTATTATAACACAATAGTTTCTTGACCAATATCTTTATATCTTGCATAGTAAAATTCTACAAAATTTCTAACTTTTTTATTTACTGGCAAATAAATACCATTCTCTTTGATTGCATATTTTGATAGATATATATTTGCATCATGCTTGTTTATATAGTGTGTTGCTAAATCTTTATATGACTGTTCGTATAGCTCTTTCATTTGTGCATATCTGTCATAATTTATCACTATTTTATCTCCAAACTCTATAATCCCGCTACTAAATAAAATATCAAGATGTATAAGTCCCTCACAATAGTATGGCAACACCTCTCCGACTTCTCTCCATGCCATAAGACCAATAGAACGACTTACTAAATCATCAACAATATGCTCTTTTAACTCAATTTTTTCATTGTGAAAATATGCCATCAGTCCACCAGTAGTTGCTTTGAACTCTTCAATATTTTTAAACTGCCCTGTACCGTTCATAGCACCCTCAGTGGTCTCATTAAGCCACAATATATGACCAAACTCATGTCCGATAGTTGATATATCATATACCTCATGCCAAGTTTGAGGATTATTTTGTGCAAACTCACGACTATTTCTCACGAACTCCTCACCCATAATCTCAACGCTAAGTTTCATAATCGGTTTAGCTAGTTTTGACGCAAGTACAAAATCACTATATGCAAATATTTTATGTCCATAAGCATCAGAGATTACTTTATCATTTGGAACTACTTGGGCTGAAAATAAACCATTAAACTCTGCTGCATAATAAAGCATTGGCTGACCAATATAAAGCTGTGTTTTATCAACCTGAGCAATATTATTCGCAGCTGTAACTACTGCCTTTTCACCTATCTCCTGTGCCAGCTTAGCGGTGAATCCTTTGATATTTTCTCTAGTGTGTGAGCTTGTTTGTAGTTTTGGATTTACTATTCGAGCATCCCATTCTAGCGCCACTGCTTTTCTATAATGATCCTCATAGTACTCCAGTGGATGTCCTACTTGTAGTGGAGTGGTTATGCTCATCCATGTTTTGTCAACCTCTTGCCACTGTGAAAGCAAATGTGACACATCACGCTCCAAAAGTGCACTATTGATGGCATTAAAATAGAGTAACCACTCCTCTTTTTGATTATACACATCATCTTCTAGACTTTCTAGTTGTACTATAAGATTCATAAGTGTTTGGGATACGCTTTCCACCTCATCTTTAAATGCCTCACAATAAGCGACCACACAATGTTTTTCATCAATACTTTTATCGAGTACAGAATAACACCTATCTGATGTCACACCAAATGTATCTTTGTCAAGCAAACTATACTTATGCAAGTACTCCAAAACAGCACTATCATCGCCGCCAAACTTTTCTAATAACTCTGAATTAATAGTGTGTATAATATGAGCAGTCCACTCACTCTGCCATACACTCATATCTACACCTATATCATGCACTCCACGTAGCAAAGTACAATAAAATGGTGTCAGCAACTCATGTTCATCTATCCACTCTAGAAGTGATTCGTGTCTTTCTATGTGAATACGAGCACAGAACTCATATGCTAGCTCCTTTTTGGCTATAATATCATCACTATGATATCCCATCTTTTGCAATACCTGCTCTAGTGCATCTTCACGCAGATTTACAACTCTTGTTAGTGTTGCCATAATGCTATCGCTATTTTTCTCTATGCCTACAAATGACAAAAACTCATCCACAATATCATTTGCCTCTATATGCTCTTCGTTTGTTAGTTTAAAATAGCTATTTAACATATCTTGTCTGCTGGATAATTCATCATATATCTTTTGTAAGTCTTCTAAAAATTTATCTTTCATTTTGCTCTCGTGTATATTTTTGCTTATTTTAGCATTTTATCTTTTACTTTGGTTGCCTTTACCATCTCTATAATAGGGGTTATTAATCTAAGTGCTTTGGTGCGATGAGAAAAATCATTCTTTGTCTCTTTTGGTAGCTCACCCAAAGTCTGCTCATGTCCCTCGGGGATAAACATAGGGTCATATCCAAAGCCGCCATCACCTTTTATCTCGTCTATCACATCCCCGTGCATCCAGCCATGCACCACAAATTCACCCTGCTCACACACAAGAGCAATAGCAGCTGTGTAGTATGCTGGTGTTTTTTTAATATTTGCTTTTCCTAGTTCGCTTATAAGCTTTTTAAGGTTCTCTTTGTCGCTAGCACCTACACCTGCATATCTAGCACTAAATATATTTGGTTCATTATTTAAAGCTGGTACGGTGATGCCACTATCATCGGCGATTACGATACTATTGCTACCTAGCTTATCATAAATTGCTCTAGCCTTAATCAGTGCATTTGAGGCAAAGCTGTCGCCATCTTCTTCTATCTCAAATGGCTCTATAATATCACTATATGCAATCACTTTGTTGCCAAAAAATTCACTAAACTCTTTTATTTTGCCTTTGTTAGATGTTGCAATAACTATTTTCATTTTTACCCTATATTAATATTGTGATTATATAATTGGAGTAATTTTATCCAATATAAGGTAACGAAATGTTAAAACAAGTTTTTCCACTATCACTCATCATAGGGCTACGATTTTTTGGTCTTTTTGTAGTGCTACCAATACTCTCAATATACGCTCTGCAAATGGAAGGTGCGACTCCTCTTCTTGCTGGTGCTGTTATGGGAAGTTACGCCCTGACTCAAATACTATTTCAAGTTCCTTTTGGTGTTATGAGTGACCGCATAGGACGCAAAAAAACGCTTTTATTTGGTCTGATTTTATTTATAATAGGTTCAGTAGTCTGTGCTTTGAGTAGCGATATATATACTCTCATAGCTGGTAGATTTTTGCAAGGTGCTGGTGCCATTGGTGCGGTTGTTAGTGCGATGATAAGCGACCTTGTACGAGAAGAGCAAAGAGCACATGCGATGGCTATTATGGGTGGTACTATTGCGATTAGCTTTTCCGTGGCTATGATAATAGCTCCTCTCATAGGGGGGGCTTGGGGATTTGAAAAACTCTTTTGGCTCACTGCTATATTAAGTGTAGGTGCAATTATAATACTATTCACCCTTGTGCCAGAACCTCCGAAAATCTCACATAGCTACGATGCTATCAAAATAAAAACAAAAGATGTATTTAAAGATAAGGCTCTGGTTCAAATGTATATCACATTTTTATTTCACTCATCTATTATGACAATGGCATTTTTTCTCATTCCTCTTGTAATGACACAACCACTTAACGATGGTGGATTTGGCTGGAGTAGGATGGATCTTTGGAAAGTATATTTACCTGCTGTAATATTTGGTATTTTAGCGATGGGACCAGCAGCTGTATTTGGAGAAAAATACGGCAAAGGTAAGCTTGTATTTATTGTCTCAGTTATTACGATTGCAATCGGTTTTGTAGCTATGGGCTTTAGTAATAATCCATGGATTTTCATAGTTGGAGTTGTACTTTTCTTCATTGGGTTCAATATGTTTGAGCCACTATTGCAAAGCTTTGTCAGCAAATATGCAAAAATACATCAAAAGGGGGCAGCACTGGGTGTTGCAAATACTTTTGCATATATAGGAATATTTATAGGTGGGATACTGGGTGGGTATCTAATGCAAAACTATGACAGAACCGTACTTGCTATTATTGTATTATTATTATGCGTAGCATGGCTACTATGGGTTCTAAGAATGCAAAATCCAAATATGAGAGCTAATGTCTATTTGTCTCTTGATAAATACAGCAAAGCTGATATCATGAAACTAGATAGAAATGAAGCTATCTTTGAAGTCTATATCAATGAGAGCGAAAACATAGGTGTAGTCAAATATGAAAAAGAGTTGATA
>DZCE01000236.1 GCA_022736375.1 Arcobacter nitrofigilis
TTTACAAAAAGTTGAAGAACAATTTACTATTTTTTTAAATTTTAGTGGATTTAAACGCAATACATATCTGCCATCAAATAGTAACGCTAAAAGTGATACAGGAAAGATTCTTCAAATGATTGATGAACAAGCAAAACAAATAGACCAAGCTTTAAAAGCTGATATGAAAGTTATTGGTGAAATTGTTTTGGTTACAGATAAAGTAGAACAAGGGATTTATCAGTGTCGAGTTCATTCTAGTTCAAAAAATCCTATGGTGGAAACACTGAGAAAAACTGTTAATAATATGATAGGTGCTACTGAAAAAAATATGACAGAACTTCGAAAAACTCTTGAACTATACACAAATGATAATTTTAAAAGTTCAGTATCGATTGACCCAAAACTCAAATCAGATATGCTTTCAGTAATGCAAAGTGTCAATAAGCTAGGAGAGGCTCTTCGAACAAATGCAAAACTCAATCTAACAAACGGTGAGACATTAAATCAAAACGCAATTACAATGAGTGAGAGTGTCAATAATGTAGCTGCAAAAGCGAATCAACAAGCTGCATCTTTAGAAGAGACAGCAGCAGCTTTAGAAGAGATAACATCTATCACAAGAAATAATGCAAGTAATGCTGTGAAAATGGCACAACTCGGTCATCTAGTCAATAAAGCTGTTGGTAGTGGTCAAGAGCTCGCAAATAAAACAGCTCAATCGATGGAGCAAATAAATAAAGAGGTGATGGCTATCAATGAAGCGATAACAGTGATAGATCAAATAGCATTCCAAACAAATATCCTTTCTTTAAACGCAGCAGTAGAAGCAGCAACCGCTGGTGAGGCTGGTAAAGGATTTGCAGTTGTTGCTGGGGAGGTGCGAAACCTAGCTAATAGAAGTGCAGATGCAGCTAATGAGATAAAATCACTTGTGCAACTTGCAACAAATAAAACACAAGATGGAAAAAATATTTCTGATGAGATGATACAAGGGTATCAAACATTAAATGCATATATTGGTCAAACACTTCAATTAATCGAAGATGTAAGTCACGCTTCTAAAGAGCAAATGCAAGGTATTGAGCAAATCAATGATGCAGTAACTATCTTAGATCGTGTAACCCAAGAGAATGCAAGTGAAGCAAATAATGTAAGTAGTATTGCGAGTGAAGTAAAAATTATGGCTGATGGACTTGTGTCTGATGCTAAATCAAAAAGATTTTAGGAGTCAAAGATGAATGAAACAATATTAGATGAATTTGCATTCCTAGTAAGTGAGACAGATGACAAAGGTGTGATTACTTTTGCAAATGATGATTTTTGTAAAATAGCAGGATACAGTTTAGATGAATTAATAGGTCAACCACACAATATTGTAAGACACCCAG
>DZCE01000237.1 GCA_022736375.1 Arcobacter nitrofigilis
TGAAGATATATGCCTCAATGAAGCTGATATATATCTTTCTGTATCATCACACTTACTCCAATTCTTACGGTCATATTTAATAGTTCCATAAGTCATAACATCAGCTACTTTGTTCAAAGCATTAGCAGTATCAAATAATATTGCTAAGTTACTTTTTTTGTTATCAAGCTTCATAAACATATTTCTCCTTTAGTTTTATATCCCATAAGTATCGTTTTTATAGATTCTAATAAACTCTTTAGCTATTTCACTAGGTTCAGAATCATTTGTTAGTGTCGTTTTAACATCTGCTGGATACCTAAACCAAACAATCATCTCTTTCGTAGTACTATTTTGATTGCGTGTAAAGAATAACAATTCATTACTCTGTTCATCTCTTTTAAATGCACAAAGACGCTCAGAGATACTTGTTGCTATATACTTTTCACTTCTTGGCATTGGAAGACTGACGGTTATATTTTCATTCCCTGCTCTTATGCTGTGGTTAAATCTTATTTCTTGTTCTATTATCATTTCTTTCTCCTTTAATTTTATTCCCAGTTGTGATAAACTTCTTCACCGTCATCAAAATACACTCTTGTTTCATTTTTACAATGTGGACAAGTAGTTGTTGTGATGCTTGGCAAATATGTTTCTACCACAAACCTCTCCAAACAATACTCACAAGTTACTTCAACTATTTCCATTCCAATTCCTCCTTGAGTTTTATTATGTAATCTTCTGCTATTTTGACTTTATCTTTAAGCACATTGTTCTCTTTTTCTAGTTCGTTTACTTTGCATTGTAAATTATCTGTCACATCATATGCTGTACACAACATATCAACTAAATCCCTTTGTGATTCACTCATTAACATTTCTGCATCTTCACTTGATATCATTTGTTCTCCTTTGTTTTCTTTATAAAGACCATTTTTCAATTTCATCAAACACTTGCAAAAATGTTGCGTGTGAATAATAACCATTGTGTGAGTTATAAACTGCATACTGTATAACACCTCTATTCGTAGTGATTCTTAATTGAGCTTCTTCTGCTTCATCGTCAGAATCCCGGGGTGAAGGTATTGATATATCTTCTACTGCAAGCAATGTTGCTCCTATGACCTTAGAGATGTCATCTGGTGTTTCTAAATATTCACAACCCCACGATTCATAACATAGCTGGTAATCAGTTATAAGCAACTTAATATCTCCCTTGTTTGTAGTAACACAAAGTCCACTGAAAGTTCTTTTGTTGTTATCAGTATAGTTATAGTCACTGTCCACATTTTTAATTATTGCACCTTTTGGTATTTTATATTTCATTCTATTTCCTTTATTTCAAATTGTTTCATCAGGTCATCTTTTGTTCTAACTCTGCTAATAT
>DZCE01000238.1 GCA_022736375.1 Arcobacter nitrofigilis
CACTACCTTATTTTTTATAGAGTATTTATTATAAAGAAACTGAAGTGTCTTTAACGTATCAGGTGTCAATGATGGTTTAATAGGACATAACTTACCATCCATAATATTTATTAGATTAGGAAGCCTAATTTCAGTATTTTCTATCTTAACACTGTGTTTAGCCTTTACTAGATCTAGAAATTCTAGCAAATAATCCCCGTTTAGGTCATAAATATCAGATGTTAGATCCCTATATGGTATCTCATTTATCCAATCTAATATAGTTACCGTATCGGGTGACCTTGAGGCGCCTATATCTATTTCCGATTCTAACTTCATATTTACAACATTATGGAGAAGCTGAATTATTGGAAAGTAAACAAGTAGCATATCTTTCTCCCAAGTCGCCTTAGCGTATACATCCAGTTGTGTCTTAGCTTGTATTATATTAGGCGTAACAATTTCGATAGTCTCCGCATCATCGTCTAGATCATCGTATAAATCATCGCATAGATCATCGTCTGGATCATCATTATTATATCGATCCACTAGTATATTTAAAAAATCACGTATACGGTTATCTTCAAGACTATCTAATATATTTACATCTGGTATCGACTCTATCCAATCTAATATAGTTACCCCAACAGTATTCGTTATCGGCGGATATACTAATATAGAATGGGTACGGCGAGTAACCACACAAGTGTTGGATATATGATTCTCGAGCGATGTTAACATAGCTTCACTAATAGACATTTTAAACCCTTTCAATCTTTTTTAAGAGAGACCAACTCTATTTAAGGTAATAACATAGAGTTATCCCATAAATATAATATATGGGTAGATTTTTTTAATGTTTATATGTAAAATTTAAAGACGTGTAGTATATTAACAAAACAACTAGGGTACCCTAGTTGTTTTGAAATCTTATTTAATTTTCCGCCCATATTTATTATGGATAAATTGAAGTGTTGATAACATACCGAGTAACCATTTCTTTTCTTCCATTGTCTTACGGGATGACTCTGATTTCACCATAACTCGTTTTAGATTGGTCATAGTAACTTCGGTTTTATTTACATCAATACTATATTGAGATTTTACCATGTCTAGAAAATCAGATGTATCTATATCATAAAAAATAATTTCTATACCCATATTTGGTATCCAATTTATCCAATCCAATATAGTCATCCCGTCAATAGTTGCCATTACAGTACCGTGTATAGAAGTGGATCCATGATTGTTACTGGAACCACGTGTTTCAAATACCAGCAACTTTTTATGGAGATAAGGTTCGAGTGTAGAGTGTTTATATCCATAGTCATTATCTATTATATAAGTATTCGACAAATCATCCATGAAAATATATTTATCTT
>DZCE01000239.1 GCA_022736375.1 Arcobacter nitrofigilis
ATTCGAACCTAGGGCCCATTCATTAAAAGTGAATTGCTCTACCAACTGAGCTAAGGAGACATAAATGGAACGGCATTATAGCTTATTAACATTGTATTGTCAAGGCAAAATTAGCTTTTATGAAATAATATCTAGTGCTAAAGTTAACTTTTCTATAGCAAATGAGACTGAAGCCTCTTGAATATCCTTTCTATTGCCATCAAATGTGCAATGCCAAATATCACTACCTTTTTGTGAAAGCAGTCCAATATACACAGTTCCCACTGGTTTTTCTTCGCTTCCTCCATTTGGACCAGCGATGCCTGATACCGCTATGGAATAATCACTTTTTGCCATCTTTTGTACTCCAAGTAGCATTTGTTCTACGCATTCACGACTCACGGCTCCATTGGTATCAAGCACTTTTTGCTCTACGCCAAGCCATCTGTTTTTTATTTCATTTGAATATGTTACCACAGAGCCATTAAATACATCAGACACCCCACTAATAGAGCTAAATGTTGTTGCCAAAAGACCACCAGTGCAACTCTCTGCAAACGATATCGTTTGATTTTTATCTCTAAGATGATTGATAATTTTTTCTAGTTTATTATTTGTATTCATACAATGATTTTACCATATTATTGGCTCGATTTTATGATTTTTTAGTATCTCATTTGTTTTACTAAAATGTTTACACCCAAAAAATCCCCTATATGAAGAGAGTGGGCTTGGGTGCGTGGCTGTTAGGAGATGATGTTTTGAGTTGTCAATGATTTTAGATTTTGATATGGCACTTGCACCCCAAAGTAAAAAGATTATATTTTCAAAATTCTCGTTTATATGCTTGATAATCTCATCAGTAAATATCTCCCAGCCCATATTATGATGTGATTTTGGCTTGTGTGCTTCTACTGTGAGTATTGTGTTTAGCAGCATCACTCCTTGGTCTGACCATGGTGTTAGATTGCCATCATTGACTATTGACTCTACTCCTAAATCATCTTTTATCTCTTTTAGTATATTACGCATTGATGGTGGATTTGGAATGTTACTAGGAGTAGAAAATGCCAATCCTTGTGCTTGATTTGCATCATGATATGGGTCTTGACCTAGTATCACTACTTTTAGATCATCATATTTGGTATGCGTAAAAGCACTATATATAAGCTCTTTTGGTGGATAAACAACACTGTTTTCATACCTGCTATCTATCTCGTTTTGTAGCTTTATGAAATAATCTTTTTGGCGTTCTTGCTCTATAATATCTTTCCAATTCATAACAGTATTTTAGCATAAGTGTGGAGATATTGTATAAAATATGGCATTTTGTCATATTTACTTAACTCTATATTGTTTTTAGATAAAATTATGAAATAAA
>DZCE01000240.1 GCA_022736375.1 Arcobacter nitrofigilis
TTGTTCTTCCTTTTTGCCTATCTCCAATATTTATAGTACCAATTTTAAATGAAGGTGCTTCTATTATTCCACTTGAACTATTTCCTACAACTGCATCCATAAACTTCAAAGCACTTAAATATCTAAGTTGCCCTAGCGAAGTAAATCCTACAGCTTTATGAGAACTTTTTGATACATATTCATCTATCATCTGATTTATTATTCGTCCATCTGTATCGCTATTAGCTTTTGTAAAAATTAATGTTGTTTCAGTTAATTCATCTAACACTGATAATAGATTCGCAAACTGTTCTTTTGATGTTGAACTTTCAAGTGTAACTGGATGAAAAGTGATAATTAAATTTTTGTTATTTAACTTAAAGTCTATACTTTTCTCAAATTCATCTTTATTCATAAGATTTAATTTTTTGATATTGTCAATTCCTGTAGCTCCAAAATTAAATACTCTCTTAGGATCTTCGCCGAGCTGTATTACTCTATTTCTATATTCCGCAGTGCATGGAAAATGTAAATGAGCCATTTTTGATATGCTATGCCTTATAGCTTCATCAAATGCGCCTTCTGTAGTTTCTCCACCATCTAAGTGAGCAATAGCAATACGACCTATCATTGCAGCACTCACTGCACTAAGAATTTCATATCTATCCCCAAGAACCACCACAATATCTGGTCTTAACTCTTCATAAGCTTCCGCAAAACTTATTTGAGCCAGTCCCATAGATTTTGAAATTCCTATTGGAGTATCAGATGATAGTAGCATTTCTATTTTTTTATTAATTGTAAATTCTTTTTCTATCTCTTTATAAGTCAATCCAAACTCAGGGCTTAGATGCATTCCTGTAGCAATAATTTGAAGTTCCAAATCTACATCATTCTTTATTTCAAGCATAAGCGGAGTTAGCAAACCATATTCAGCTCTTGTACCAGTCACTACACAAATCTTTCTTTTCATTTTATAGCCTTATTGCATCATCAATATTGAAATCGTATTGTGCTTTTAATCCAATCACTTCATCCCAAAGTGATGATGATATTCCAGTACCAACTCTTTTAACAGTTAAATTAGTTTCACTAAATATATCACCTTTAGAGATATTTGTACTAGATACAATTGATTTTCGAACTACTTTTAGATTATCTTTTTCACTTGTTTGTGGCAATTTTTGACCATTGCCTAATGCTACCTCTATATTTCTAATAGCATTTACCATAGCTTTTAGTTCCAGTGGTTCAAGGCTAGCTTTATGGTCTGGTCCTTCCATCCCTCGTGAGAGTGTATAGTGTTTTTCAATAACTTGAGCACCAAGTGCTACAGCAGCTATCGGTATTTCTATCCCCATTGTAT
>DZCE01000021.1 GCA_022736375.1 Arcobacter nitrofigilis
AAGAGAAAATCCTCTTTGAATTCAAATAAAAATAGGTCTAAAGTTTACCAGACCCAAGCATATCTTTTAAAGCCAATGACTATGTATGGAATGTATGCTGGTCGTGCATAAATATCAACTAAATTTAATATAAATATATGAAGTTTAGAATGAGTGGAGGAGTTTATGAAACTCTTCTACTTTTCCATTTTTAATTTTAACTCCCTCATTTTCTAATAATAATATTTTTTTATTCACACCCAAGGCATATTGTCCAATTTCACCATTATTATTTACCACCCTATGGCATGGAACAATTATAAGATTTGGATTCTTGGCCATAGCAGTTCCAACTGCACGATATGCTTTTGAGTTTAATGCAGTAGCAATTGCTTTATATGTTGTGATTTTTCCACTAGGTACTTTTGATAAAAGTTCGTAGCAATCTTGTGTGAAGCTCAAGTCACACCTCGTGACAAGAACTTCTTTGGGATAATTTTCCCTCCATGCTAAGATAACTATTTAAGGCACCTATATAAGCTCTAGCACTAGCTAGCATTGTATCCAGACTAAGTCCATGACCTATAATCGCAGGTTCATTGTCGTTAAACATTACTTTAACTGTTACATTGGCTAATGCATCCTTGCCCTTGGAGACTGATGTTACTTTGTAATCCAAAAGCGTGCCATTGTAGCCAGTTACCCTATCTATTGTTTTAAATACCGCATCAATAGTGCCACCACCAATACCTGCGTCAGTAATCTCAATGCTATTATGTCGAATTGTCACTGCAGCACTTGGAACTCCACCTGTGGAGTCCATCAGTTGCATAGCAACTAGCTCATATGATTTTTCTATATGTGTCATTTCGCTTGTTACTAAAGCTCTGATATCATCATCATATATGTCTTTTTTCTTATCCGCTAACTCTTTAAATCTCTCAAAAGTGCTATTTAAATTATCTTCATCAATTTCAAACCCAAGTTTTAAAAGCTTATCTCTAAATGCAGCACGACCAGAGTGCTTACCAAGTACAAGAGTATCTTCCATATTAAGACCAATATCTTCAGGGCGTATAATCTCATATGTTGATTTATTTTTTAGCATTCCATCTTGATGAATTCCGCTCTCGTGAGCAAAAGCATTTTTGCCTACAATTGCTTTATTTGGTTGTGGCTCGATACCTGTAATATTTGCTATTAATCTACTTGTAGGGTATATCTCTTTTGTGTTTATCCTCGTATCAAGTCCTTTAAATATATCACTTCTGGTTTTAATAGCCATCACTATCTCTTCAAGGGCTGCATTTCCAGCTCTTTCGCCCAAGCCGTTGATTGTACATTCAATCTGTCTAGCACCATTTAATATGCTCTCTAAAGAATTTGCAACACCAAGACCTAAATCATTGTGATTATGAACGGAGATAATAGCCCTCTCTTTGATATATTGACTCATCTCTTTTACCATCATACCTATTTCGCTAGGCAATCTAAAACCAACAGTATCTGGAAGATTAATTGTAGTTGCTCCAGCATTAATAACAGCGTCAACTATCTCTTTCATAAAAACCATATCGCTTCGTCCAGCATCTTCACAGCTAAATTCTACATCATTTGTAAAAGTTTTAGCATATTGTACTGCCCTTACTGCTCTTTTTATTACTTCATCTGGTGTCATTTTTAATTTATATTCCATATGTATAGAGCTTGTGGCTATAAATGTATGAATTCTCTTTAAAGCAGCCTTGGCTACTGCTTCACCTGCTGCTTTTACATCACTGTCAGTTGCTCTTGCAAGTGAGCATATGGTTGAGTTTTTAATCTTTTGTGATATCAAACTTATAGCTTCAAAATCTCCAGCACTAGCTGCTGCAAATCCAGCTTCTATAATATCAACATTAAGTCTTTCAAGTTGTGTAGCGATGCGGATTTTTTCATCTGTGTTCATAGAAGCACCAGGACTCTGTTCGCCATCTCTTAATGTTGTATCGAATATTTTTATCATTTCATTTGTCATTTTGTTTTACCTTCTGCTATAAAACACCATTGCGGTGTAAAAATTATTTTATTGTACCAAAAAATGGTAGAAAAATAGAATTAAAGTCTAAAATATTGTTATTTTGAAAGTAAGAGTAGCAGGAGAGAAGTAACCATTGTATAAAATGTTATGTTGTTTGTAGAATTTTTCATTTTCTCTCCTTTTTGATATATTGTGTATTATATCACAATCTTAGCTTTATTTTTACTTACGAAAAAGATTTTATCTTTTTTATTACATCTTGGACAACCCAATCAGGAGTTGATGCACCAGCTGTAATCCCGCATTTAAGTTTTCCCTTAAACCATTCAGCCAAAATCTCTTCAGAATTTTCTATCAGATAACTATCGCTACAATTAGTTTTGGATATTGCATGCAGTTGCTTTGTATTTGATGAATGTTTGCCTCCAACAACTATCATGATATCAGATTTTTTGGCTAATTTCGATGCTGCGTCTTGATTTTCAAATGTTGCGTTACATATTGTATTAAAGACTCTAACCTCTTTGCATAAAGTTATCAATTTGCTTACAATTTTTGCAAAATCTTCTGGTTTTCTGGTTGTTTGAGATACTACTGCTACTTTATTGACATGATGCAAGTTGTCCAATTCTGTTAGTTCTAGTACAACAAAAACTCTACACTTATTAGTTGCATAACTCATTACACTTTTTATTTCAGGATGTTCTTTATCTCCAAAAATTATAATATCATAACCTTCACCACTCATTTTCTCTACTATCTGTTGAGGTGTTGTTACATACGGACAAGTTGCATCTATAAGCTCATTATTTTGTGATTTTAGTATAGTAAACTCATCTTTTGGTATACCATGTGTTCTAATAACTATTTGTGAATTTGGCTTTATTTCACTTAGTTTACTTGCAACACTGATATTATATTTTTTATCTAGTCTATTTATTTCATCTTGATTGTGAATTAGTGGTCCATATGTAGTGCTGTTTGGATGCTCTTCCGCAATCTTAATAGCTCTTTTCACTCCAAAACAAAATCCATATGAAGAAGCTAATTCTATTTTCATTATTTTGATCTCCCTAATGATAGTAAAATTTCCATAAAGTTTGGAAATGATGTATCGATGCACTCAGTATCAGTAATATTCATATCGCATACTAGTCCTGCAATCGCAAAACTCATTGCTATTCTATGGTCACCAAAGCTATTTATCGTTGCTTTTTGTAGATTTCCACCAACTATTGAGTATCCATCTTCAGCCTCTTTGCACTCAATGCCACATGATTTTAATCCTGTCAATACGGAACTGATTCGATCACTCTCTTTAGCTCTAAGCTCAAGAGCATCGCTTACAGTACTAATTCCGTCGCTACAAGCCATAGCAATAGCAAGAGCAGGAAGCTCATCTATAAGCCAAGCAATATTAGTAGAAACAGTAACTGCTTTTAGTCCACCCGTATATGAGATTACTATATCTCCTATAGGCTCGTAGATGTCCTCTTTTAGCTCATACTCAACACTAGCACCCATTTTACGCAAAACCTCATAAGCTTCTACTCTTGTTGGATTAAGTGACATATTTTTTAATACTATCTTTGAATTTGGAATAATAGCTGCTGCAACTGCAAAGAAAAAGCCACTTGATGGGTCGCTAGGAACGGTAATATTTAGAGGAGCAAGTGGTTTTCTTGGAGGGAATATTGCTATCCAATCGTCAGCTTTTGACTCAATTTTAACACCCATGCCAGTAAGCATTCTCTCGGTATGATCTCGCGTTAGTATACCTTCCTTGTAATAACTGGTGTGAACTGTATTCATACCAGCTAATATCATTGCTGATTTTACTTGAGCAGAATCAATTGGAGAGTGATATTTAAATGGTTGTAATTTTGAATTACCTTGTATACAAAGTGGCGCTAAATTTCCACCATCTCGTCCAAAAATCTTTGCACCAATACTTCTAAGTGGATTAGTCACTCTATTCATTGGTCTATTTCTTAGATATTTATCGCCAGTTAGTATAAAAGTACCATCAATTCCAGATAGCAGACCACAATAGAGTCTCATTGCAGTACCCGCATTACCACAGTTTAAAATATCGCTCGGTTCTTTTATTGTAATGGGAGGCGTAATGGTTAAAATATCATTTTGCCACTCTATATTTGCACCTAGAGCTTCTGAGATTTTTAGTGAGTTTAGTGTATCCTCGGCTTTTAAAAAGTTTTTAATAACTGATGGCTGATCGCTTAATAGTGAGAATATGGCACATCTATGAGAGATTGACTTATCAGCTGCAATTGTATTGCATACGATATCAAAGCCATCATGTAATTTAGTTATTGATATGTTTTTCATCTTAAAGTAGCACCAAGGTGTTTTTCTAAAGCATCTAAAGCACCATTTGTAACATTATTAATATCTTCTTCTGTAAGCGTATTCTCGCTTGATTGAATAAAAAATCTTATAGTTAAACTTTGCTTATCTCCCAATGAACTATCTTGATAGATATCAACAGGGTAAAAACTTCTTAAAAGTGGCAACTCCTCTTTTGATATATAACTTTTGATTGAGCTATATGGGATAGATTTGTCAACCACTATACTTAAATCTTTATATACGCCTTGAAAATTTGATGTAGGTTCAGCATTTATATGTTTAGAGTAAAACTGCTCAATGTTTAATTCGGCTATAAATGTTGTGTTAATTCCAAATTCATCTTGTGCGGTAGGATGAAGTTTGCTTATATATCCACAACTTTTTCCATTAACAACTATATCAGCAGATTGATATGGATGAATCAATCCATTAATATGGCTACACGGCAACAGTTCAAATGCACCTAGTATCCCATGTAATTTCTCCAAAAATGAAGCGAATTGTATATCGGTTGGTTTTCCTTCATTGATAATACTTTCAGCTTGGCTTTGACCACTCCATATAAATGCTATTTTTTCACTTTCAGCTCTCATTGGACTAAATACACTACCGATTTCAAATAATTTAACTGATTTTTTCCCGTAATTGATATTATTTTTGGTAGCCAAAAGAAGATTAATTAATATTGTACTCCTTAGTGTATTTAATTCATTGACTATGGGATTTAAAAGTGATAATTTTTCATGCAAAGTGTCAAAATTGTATTTTTCTAAAAGTTGTTTGTCGCTAAAAACATATGTTAGTGCTTCATCAAATCCATGTGCCGTGCTACGATGTCTAATATTATTTTTATTTCTAAACTCAATTATTGCACTTGATGTATGTACTGTTTCAGTGAAGAATAGTGGTTTAGCATCTATTTTATCTATCCCAATAATTCGTAAAATCTCTTCAGCTATATCTTGAATATTCTCAATATCATGTCTATATGAAGGAATAATTGCTACAAATGAATTTTCTTTAGTGGCAGATATGGTAAATCCTAAACCCTTTAGAATATGATTGATCTTACTCTTATCTAGACTTTGTCCTATTATGGAGTGTATATCGTCCAAATCTATAACTAAAGACTTTGAATGTATATCTAGTTTGTGCGACAGTACTCCATCGTTAAATTCAAGCTGTAGATATTTCTCCATTAACATTGTTATATATGTAAGACCGATTTCCAAATTAGGATTACTACCCCTTGATGTTATATAATACAAATCATCTTTTTGTATTGATATATCTATCTCATGTAGATTATTAGGGTTTGTGTAGCTAGCCTCAATTATAAGCGATTTAGAATTTTTATCTGCTATAAATTGCGTACTCTGATTGATGCCAATCATTGAAGCGATATCATTATTATGCGTAACACACATAACACCTTCACTGTTTTTAGTTAGATTGATATTGATATGGTTGTTTTCATCTTTAAATAGTTCACTATTATAACATCTCAATATAACACCTGTTGAGTGAATTGAATATGTAGTAATAGCACTAATTGCAGTTGAAGTTTGTTTGTTTACAATAGCAAGCCTTATTAATATCAAAAGCGGAGCAAAACATAGTATATCTTTGCTACTTGTTGCTACATAATCAAGGTTGGCATTTACATCGCTGTTTATATGCAGAGTGGCATCGCGAGATATACCAATCTTTTGTTTTTTTGTGCTTTTTGACGGTTTAGACTCTATTAGACTTGTTTCAAGTACAGCAGATAAATCTCTAGCAACACCAAGTATACTAAGACAATCTCCTCTATTTGGTGTGAGCTCAATCTCAAAAATAGTATCATTTAGTGTATCATACTCACGCAATTCTTTACCAGGCTCAAGTATTCCGATACTATCATCAAGTATCATAATTCCATCATTTAATTTTGGTAATCCTAGCTCAGTTGATGAGCATATCATTCCCTCACTATCAACACCTCTTAGTGATGCTGGTTTAATTTCTAATCCATCAGGCATTATTGCGCCTATTGTTGCAACTGCTACAAATAGAGCATCTACTACATTCGCTGCACCACATACAATTTGTCGTACTCCACTTCCAACATCTACGGTACAAACATTTAGTTTATCAGCATTAGGATGCTTTTCACACGACAAAATTTTCCCTACTACTATTTTGGCAGGAATAGATATCTTCTCAACTCTATCAACCTCTAGTCCAATTGAGTTGAATATCTCAAATAATCTTTCATCTGTAGTCTCTTTTAGGCTTACAAATTCATTTAGCCAACTTCTAGTTACTATCATCTAAACTGCTCCAATAATCTTATATCTCCATCAAAAAGCGATCTTAAGTCTGGAATTTTATGAAGCAACATAGCAAATCTTTCTACTCCAAGTCCAAATGCATAACCACTTACATTTTCATATTCAACAGCTTTAAATACATTACTATCAACAATACCACAACCAAGTACCTCAAGCCAGCCAGTATGAGAACAGACTCTGCAGCCATCACCCTTACAAAATATACATGAGATATCAACCTCTGCACTTGGTTCTGTAAACGGGAAAAAGCTAGGTCTAAATCTTACTTCAATATCACCAAACATATAACCAAGAAATTCAGACATTATAGATTTTAGATTAGCAAAGCTAACCTCACCCTTCCCCTGTACCACTAGACCTTCAACCTGATGAAACATTGGAGTGTGAGTAATATCATAATCCCGTCTAAATACTGCTCCAGGAGCTATCATGCGTATCGGCGGTTTAGCCGAAAGCATTTTGCGTATTTGAACAGGAGAAGTGTGCGTTCGTAGTAGTGAACCATCACCAAAGTAGAATGTGTCTTGCATATCTCTAGCGGGATGATGTTTTGGTAGATTTAACGCTTCAAAGTTGTGAAAATCATCTTCTACCATTGGACCTTTTTCAACTGAGAAATCTAATGAAACAAAGTACTCTATGATTTTATTCATAGTCTCATTAACTGGATGCAAAGCCCCTCTTGTTGCTATATTTTCATATAGGCTTAAATCAATCGCTTCAGACTTTAATTGAATATCAAGTGCATCTGATTTTAAAGATGCATATTTTGTATCAAAAGCATTTTGTAGTATGTCGCGCGTCTCATTCACAGATGCTGCAAAGCTCTTTTTTTCATCAGCTGGAAGCTTTGCCAAAGTTGCAAATTGTGCAGACAATACTCCTTTTTTGCCAAAAATATCTAATCTTGTCTGCTCAATCTCATCAAGCGATAAACTATTTGCAATCTGATCTAATAATATTTCTTTTTCTTTCATTTTACCTCTAATAATATTCTATAATAATACTGCGATTCTATCCTATTTTTCATAATAGTATGATTTTGAAAAATTGTTTTATGATATAATAAATATTATATAACCAACATAAAGGATTAAAATGTGTCTATTTTGCAATATAATTGCTGGAACAATACCATGCAATAAGGTTTTAGAGGATGAAAATTTTCTGGCTTTTCATGATATATATCCAAAAGCTCCTATTCATATTTTGATAATACCAAAAATTCATGTAGACTGCTTTCAAAATACAACTCCTGAAACTATGATAGGATTAACTAAATTCACTCAAGAAGTTGCTAAAAAAGTAGGTGTTGATGTGACAGGATATAGGCTGATAACCAACAATGGAGATGATGGTGGTCAAGAGATATATCATCTCCATTTTCACATGCTAGGTGGTGGCAAACTGCGATGGGATACACTACATGAGGATAGTCACAAGAGTTTGTAACTCTTAGTGGCTAGTATAAAGCTCTAGCCATTTTTTCATATCAGCTATTTGTTCAATCGTCCTAATGGTTGCAGTACCACCTTGGCTTGTTCTTGCATTCATTGAGGCTCTATTGTCTAAAATATCTATCGCTTCATTATCTATTCTTGGCTCTATTGATTGTAGTTGTTCTAGTGTAAGCTCTGATATGTCAATACCAACATTTTCCGCCATATTTACAACATTGCCAACAGTGTGATATGCATCACGAAATGGTATTCCTATTTTTTTGACCAAATAATCAGCCAAGTCAGTTGCACTAAGATGACCCACCATACAAGCATTTTGCATTTTGTCACTATTTATACGCATTTCCAGTAGCATTTCACTCATTACGGCTAGTGAAAGCTCTGCTGTTTTTATACTATCAAAAACTCCCTCTTTATCCTCCTGCATATCTTTATTGTAGGCTAGTGGAAGACCCTTCATAACTGTAAGAAGCCCTATTAAATTACCATTGACCCTACCAGTTTTACCTCTTAAGAGTTCTGGAATATCTGGATTTTTCTTTTGTGGCATTATTGAGCTACCAGTAGAGTGTTTATCACTAAGAGTTACAAATCTAAATTCACTACTGCACCACAAAATTATCTCCTCACTTAGTCTACTCATATGCATCATTAGAGTTGAGATATTAAATAAAATTTCTAAAGCAAAATCTCTATCGCTAACTGTATCTAGGCAATTTTGTGTAGGAGCATTAAAACCTAATTTTTGTGCTGTTAACTCCCTATCTATATTGTGCGGAGTTCCCGCAAGTGCGGCACAACCTATCGGAGAATAGTTATTACGCTCATAGCTACTAGCAAATCTTTCACAATCTCTTTTGAACATATTTGCATATGCCATCATATGAAAGCCAAAATTTATTGGTTGAGCATGTTGTAAATGCGTCATTCCAGGGAGCAATGTCTCTGTGTGCTCGTTGGCAACATTCACAATAGTATTTATAAGCTCCAATAATAGACCCATAATTTCAATATTATGATTTTGCACATAGAGTCTAAAATCAAGTGCGACTTGGTCATTTCTAGAGCGAGCTGTATGGAGCCTTTTCCCTGCATCACCTATTTTTGAAGTTAAACGACCTTCAATAGCCATATGTATATCTTCACTATCATCTTTAAGAGACCATTTGCCACTCTCAATCTCTTCAAGGATTTCATTTAATCCAACTGTTATATTTTCCAAATCATCTTTTGATATTATCTCTTGCGCTTCCAACATTGTAGCATGTGCTAATGAACCTTGAATATCCTCTTTGTAGAGTAGTTTGTCAAAAGGGAAAGAGTTGTTAAGCTCTTTTAGAAGTCTTGAACTTTCACTACTAATCCTTGCAGAAGCTATATTTTTTGTCATAATTAATCCTAAATATTATCTTTTCATATTGTACCATTTTGTTGTTTGATGGATGATTATAGTGAGTACACAATTAGTACACCAACATTATGTTAAACTTTTATTGAATAAAATGTATAATTGCAAAAATTTTTTAGATGATTAAAAAGGTAGCTTAATTGAAAGTATTAAAATCAATATTTCTGTTTATTGTGTTATTAGGTACATATAGTTATGCTGACATAAACACTACAGAGAGTAATTTTACTAGTAAAGTTAGATTGGTAAGTTCTAATCAATCTAAACTAGCAGAAGCAAACATTAGTGATTCAAATGTAACAATAGTGGATAATTTTGAAGATGAATTCAAAGATTCTAATAATAGTACAGCTAATAGATTTGACCCACTTGAGCCTTATAATAGAGCTATGACTCAAATTAATGATAAAATGATTATTCATATTCTTGATCCAATGGTAGAAAGATACAATAATTTAATTCCAGAAGGCGGAAGGGTGGCTGTGCATAGGTTTTTTAAAAATGCAAAAGCTCCTGTTAGAGTTGCAAATAATCTATTGCAATTCAAATTAAGAAATGCTACCGAAGAGACAGGTAGATTTGTAGTAAATACAATATTTGGTCTTGGTGGATTTTTTGACCCAGCTGAGTCTGATCTGCATTGGGTTGAACATGATGAAGATTTTGGACAGACATTAGGCTATTATGGGGTTAGTGATGCTATTCCGATAGTGTTGCCAATTTTGGGTCCATCTAATTTACGAGATGTAACTGGTATGGCAGTAGATGGATATTTAAATCCATTAAGAAGCTCTAAAATTGGAAATAGTAATTACAAAATAGCCAAAACACCATTTGAATCCTTGCTCTATAAAGGTGGAGATATGTTTAATAGGGCTTCATTGCATGTTGGTGAATACCATATTATGAGAAACGATGCACTTGATCTTTACACATATTTACAAGATGCATATTCAGAGCATGAAAACGAGAAAATAAAGGAATAAAAATGAGAAAAACAATAATGGCTTTGGCTCTGATAGTAACAGTTTGTACGCCAATATTTGCACTAGAAAAAGATAATATTGAATCAGGTATGCATACAAAACTTGACAGTGTGCTTATAGTTTTAGCTAAAAAAACATCAACAGCGGCAAAAGGCAGAGAGATAATATCTATGATGGATTCTCTGTTTGATTATAATCTTATGGCAAAACTTGCACTTGGTCAAGAGACATGGAATAAAATAACCTCGGCGCAAAAATCAGAGTTTACATATGAATTTATAAAAAAATTAAAGCAATCATATGTTGAAAAGCTTGAGCTATACAATAATCAAAAAGTAGCATACAATGGTGTCTCTCCATATCAAAAAGGTAGACTTCAGCTAAAAACAGAGTTGATTGGAAAAGGTGAAACATACAAGATAAATTATAATTTTCATGACAGTGACAAGAATGGTGATTGGCTAATATATGATGTTGATTTAGCAGGTGTTAGTATTGTTCAAAGCAATAGAAAACAGTTTGCCGGTCAGCTAAAAACAAAGAGTTTTGATCAATTGCTTGCAAATATGAAATTAGCAAACAATAAGTAATATATGATAAAGAACTTATACGACAAAGTAATATTTAAACATTCCAAGGAAGTACTTGTCGTATTGATTGCTCTATTTTTGGTTTTTGGATACTATGCCTCTAAAGTAGAGATAGACGCATCAGCTGAGACACTACTTATTGATGATGATAAAGATTTGGCATTTGCCAGAGAAGTAAATAAAAACTTTAACAACCCAAGCTACCTAGTGATGACATTTTCACCTAAGCAAGATTTATTGTCAAAAGATAGTATTGATACAATAAAATCAATTTCTAAAGATTTAAAAAAAATCCCAAATATTCAAAGTGTAATGTCGATAGTCAATGTTCCTCTTGTGCAATCTCCAATTGTTCCTATATCTAGTTTGGTTGATAAAATTGAAACTCTTGAAACGAAGAAAAATCCAGATATGAAGATGGTAAAAAATGAATTCTTAACATCACCAATTTACAAAGATGCACTTGTTAGTAAAGATTTTAAAACAACGGCTTTGGTTATTGATATAAAAAATGATAATAAGTTTGATGAGTTATTAGCAAAAAGAAATACACTTCTTGGTAAACAACGAGCAGGGAACATTACTAATATAGAAGAGCAAAAGCTCGCAAATGTTGCAGATGAATTCAAAAAACATAGAGATTTAGCTAGGGAGTTAACAAAAAATCAAATTGAGAAAATTAGATTAATAGTAAATAAATACCAATCTCATGGCGATATATTTATTGGTGGCGTAAGTATGATATCCAATGACATCATAGGATTTGTAAAGAGTGATTTGAAGATTTATGGATTGTTACTTGTGGCTATGCTTATGGCGGTTTTGTGGTTTGTTTTTGGAAAAATTAGATGGGTTATTATTCCAATGATAGTTTCTATATTTTCTATTGTTGCTACTGCTGGGATACTCGGGATGTTTGGACTGGAAGTAACCGTTGTTTCATCAAATTTCATAGCAATGCAATTAATTATTACTATTTCAATCGTTATATATCTAATCGTAAGGTATAGAGAGTTAAATAATAATAATCCAAAATCAACTCAATACAGACTAGTTACAAATACAATGCTATCAAAGTTAAACCCATCATTTTTCTCAGTTGCAACAATAATAGCTGGGTTTAGTTCACTTATATTATCTGGAATCGAACCAATAATGAATTTGGGCTACATGATGAGTGCAGGAGCCTTAATATCTTTGGTTATCATTTTTATACTTTTCCCTTCAATATTGTTAGTTTTGGGTAAATCACCAGAAAAGCAAAATAACACACAGGTCACCAAAAGAGTTATGAGTGCAATTTCAGATTATGTAAGAAATCATAGCAAGTTGATATTTATTGTATCACTTGCCGTTGTTATTTTTGCAGTTAGTGGAGCTTCTAAAATTATCGTTGAAAATAGTTTTATAAATTATTTCAAAAGTGATACAGAGATATATAAAGGTATGAAAGTAATTGATGAGAAGCTCGGAGGTACTACGCCTTTAGATATAATTATTCAGTTCAAAGATGACGGAGCAGTTGCTAGTGCGACAGTAAAGCCTACTGCAAGTGAAGATGATTTTTCTGATTTTGAGAGTGAATTTGCAAGCGAAGCTAATGATCCAAAATATTGGTTCTCGCAAGACAAAGTTGAGACAATCACGGCTGTACATAAGTATCTTGAGGGTATTCCTGAGATTGGAAAGGTGCAGTCACTAGCTTCTTTGTTGGAACTTGGAGAGATGCTTAATAAAGGTAAAAAGCTTGACGACATCACACTAGCACTTTTGTATACTCAGATGCCAAAAAGAGAATACAAAATAGTAATGTCACCATTTGTAAATATTGAAAAAAATCAAGCTAGAATATCCACAAGAATAATTGACTCAAACCAAAATCTCAGAAGAGATGAGTTGATTAAAAAAATCAACAAGGATTTAAGCAATATCATTGAGGACAAAGAGATAACATATAAAACATCTGGTTTGATGGTACTTTACAATAATATGCTTCAGTCACTATTTGAATCTCAAATACTTACACTTGGTACTGCACTTGGAATTATATTTTTGATGTTTGCAATATCGTTTAGATCCATTAAAGATTCACTAATAGCACTTATGGCAAATATTGTTCCAATATCAATTATATTTGGAATTATGGGTTGGTTTCATATTCCTATTGATGTTATGACTATTACGATAGCTTCAATATCCATAGGTATAGGCGTGGATCAGAGTATACATTTTATGCATAGATATAAAATTGAGCTTGCAAAAGATAGAGATTATATGGCTGCAATGCGAAGAACACATGCAAGTGTTGCCTTTGCAATGACATTTACATCGCTAGCAATCATTCTTGGTTTTTCAGTGCTAATGTTATCAAATTTAGTTCCTACTATTTTATTTGGTTTTTTAACAGTTATAGCTATGTTTGCAGTTTGGATTTCATCTATATTTTTGCTTCCAGCACTAATAATTACATTCAAACTTTATGGTAGAAGTGATATAATTAATTCAAACTAAAGAGGATTTTGATGCAGTCAAGAGAGATAAAACTTATTTTTATAAGCTTCTTAGGACTTGTACTTTTCGGCGCATTTTTATTGTTGTTACCCATTGCTCACTACGGTGAGCTTAGAACTGTCGATGCATTCTTTACTGCTACTTCAGCAGTTTGTGTAACAGGTTTGATTGTAAAAGACACAGCCAAAGATTTTACTCCATTCGGTCAAGCTATTATACTCTCTTTAATACAAATAGGTGGACTTGGATATATGACAGCAGTCACATTTATGACTGTGATGAGAAAACAAAAACTAGCACATAGAGATAGACAGCTACTCAAGGAGTCTCTTAATTATCCAGGAATGAGTGGTCTTGTAAGATTTCTAAAAATAGTATTTGCTTCTATTGTTGTAATTGAGATGGTCGGAGCAGTGATTTTGACACTTAGATTTTGGGTAGATATGCCATTTATGGAAGCTTTATGGTTTGGTTTTTTCCATGCCATATCTGCTTTTAATAATGCTGGATTCTCACTGTTTAGCACAAACCTTATGGATTACAGAAGTGATCTTACTATAAATATAACCATTCCATTATTGATTATACTTGGCGGACTTGGATATATGGTCATAATAGAAATATTTAACTTTTACAAAATGAAAACAAATAGGATATCAACACATAGTAAAATAGTTTTGTATATGAGTATATTCTTGATATCTATTGGCATGTTTACACTACTATCTTTGGAGTGGAATCATGCACTTAAGGATATGAGCTGGTGGCACAAAATACTCGCCGCATGGTTTACATCTGTTAATTATCGTACTGCTGGGTTTAATACAATCGACTTATCTACGTTCACTGACTCAAATCTATTTTTTGGTACATTTCTTATGATGACTGGTGGTGGTCCTGGCGGTACTGCTGGTGGTATCAAGGTAACGGTAGTCGCATTAGCACTAATTGGCACATGGTACACGCTTCGTGGTGAGAATAATGCACACATATTTCGCCGTTCAATATCAAATTATCAGATTAATAAAGCATATGCTAGTATCTTTTTGGCATCCATATATGTAGTATTATCAACTGTGATACTTAGTGAAATAGAAGGATTACCATTTTTAAAGATACTCTTTGAAGCAACTTCAGCATTTGGTACCGTTGGTGTTTCAGTTGGTAATGGAGGAGTGCTTAGTTTTAGTGCGTTATTTAGTGATGTAGGTAAAATAAATATAATGATACTTATGTTTATGGGAAGAGTAGGTGTGTTTGCATTTACAATTGTAATAGTTGGGAAAGCGATTGATAGTCGTATAAAATACTCAGAAGGAAGAATAATAATATGAAACAGTACGCAGTTATAGGTTTGGGAAAATTTGGTTTTCATGTTGCTAAGGGCTTGGCACAGCAAGGGCTGGATGTAGTAGCCGTGGATAAAGATGAGGAGCATGTGAGGGATGTTAGTGAATTTGCAAAAGATGCTATCATGCTAGATTCTACTGATATGAAAGCATTAATTGAAGCTGGAATAGGACAGGTAGATATTGCTATTGTGAGTATCGGTGAGAATGTTGAGGCAAGTATACTTACTGTGATGGCACTAAAAGAGATAGGTGTGAAGACAATTATTGCAAAAGCAATTACTAGGGTTCATGGTCAAATACTATCTAAAATAGGAGCTAATAAAATAGTCTATCCAGAGATGGATACAGCTAAAAGACTTGTTAAAAAAATGCTTACAAATATGCATTATGAGACAATAGATTTGTCAATCACAATGAAAATAGCGAAACTAACAGTCCCTGACTTTTGGGTTGGAACATCTATTATGTCGTCAATATTCGAAGATGAGTATCATGTAAAACCAATAGCATACAAGCATCAAGGCGAATGGCACACTATGTTTGTAAATGAGGATATATTAGATGATGGTGATATTGTGGTTGTTATTGGTGGCAATGATAATATTGAGGCACTTAGTAAAAAAGTCTAGCTTTTTGGTTCTCTTTGGTATAATCACGCAAATAATAGACCCCAAAGGCAAAGCCAAATGTTTAATGTACTAGATCAACTGCCACAAGAAGAGTTAAAAGATTTGAAAGTACAAATCAAAAAATATGTTACTACTATGGGTGGCATAAATCCATTTTTAACTCTACTCGAAACTATCAGAAACACATCCCCACATCCGCTTACTTCCAAAAAAACAGTTCTTGAGTTTCAAAGTGGACTGATGAAATGGAATAAGCAGATTTATAGAGACAACCTTATAATGCTAAGTATAAGAATGAATGCTAGAACTGAAAATAGCGCGAATCTAATGCCAATGCTAGAAGATAAAACATATAAAAATGTCTCAAATATGCTTCGTTCTCTCTCTCCACTTACTATCACAGTTGCACTTGGTCTTGAAAGTAGTGAGGTTCTATTTAAAACAAAAGCATTTAGAATTATTGATAAAAACACCACAGAGCTGGAGCCGCTATTTGAGATACTATTTTTCACTCCAATGATAACGGCGAAAAAATTAGTAAATCTAGCATTTGAAGAGTAGAATTAACAATAATCAAACTGCATAATAACTCGCCTCTCTATGATGAATCACAAGGGCTGTTGTGCTTTGCTCAGGGTGTATTTGGAAAGTTTCACTTAGAGTGATTCCAAACTCTTCAGGTTTTAGTAGGTCAAATATAACTTGCGTCTGCTCCAAATCAGGACAAGCAGGGTATCCAAAACTATATCTAGCACCTTGATATCTGTTCATCCTAACATCACGCAGGCTAAAACCTTCATCGTTTGAAGTGATATTCAAATCAAGCCTTATCTGTTTGTGTGCTACCTCGGCTAAAGCTTCTGCTAGTTCCACGCCAAATCCATGCACCATATTGTATTCAAGATACTCATTTTTAGCGTACAG
The DNA here is from genome assembly GCA_022736375.1 of Arcobacter nitrofigilis. Taxonomy (GTDB): domain Bacteria; phylum Campylobacterota; class Campylobacteria; order Campylobacterales; family Sulfurovaceae; genus BN30871. The sequence goes on from DZCE01000021.1 coordinate 16,563, forward strand.
TTCGGCTTCATAAGCTGTGAATTTATCTCCCACACTAACGCATGTTATTGGTAATACATCATCTCTGCTATGCATTAGATAATCGCTCAAGGCACGATGTGGCTTTTTGCGTTGTCTAGGGAAACTAAATTGATATTTTGCTCGTCCTATTATCTCATGCAGTGGTTCACGATTTGCATTGCTATCGATATTCCACCCTTCACTCTCATCAAATATAACTATTTCACGGTCATTTGAACGAACTGGGTAGTATCCATATAGTATAGTAGGGTCAAAAAGTCCTTTTTGTACTATATCTTTTTTTATTCGCTCGAACGCTGGATATACTTTTGTATCCATGAGTTTTTTGTACTCATCCACTGGCATTCCTGCTCGTTTGTATCCCCAGTGCATTTTAAACAGACTTCTTTTATTTATCCATTCACAAACCATATCAAAATCAAGTTCATCACCTCTCATAACCCTACGACCCCAAAATGGAGGAGTAGGAATATCTACTTTGCTTGGCATTTTAAGCTCTTCAAATGGTGGAATAACGACTTCAATCTTCTCTGTTTTTTCAGCTCGTAGGGCCATATCTCCAGCTAAGCGTGTATCTAGTCCAAGAGAGTTGTCTTCATTGAATTTTTCTATTCTGCTCATAGCAATAACTCCATCAAAGGCATCACGGCAATAAAATATCGCTCCATTATAGATAGGACGACAGAAATCATCAACAAAGCTTCGTGTAAGTGCAGCACCACCCAAAAGTACAGGTAAATTAATCCCACGACTTTCCATCTCAATTAGATTATCAAGCATCACGGCAGTTGATTTAACCAGTAGTCCACTCATGCCAATAGCTTGGATTTGTTGCTCATTCATAACATTTAGATATGTTTCAAGTTCGGTCTTTATACCCACATTTATCACTTTGAATCCATTATTGGAAAGTATTATATCGACTAGATTTTTACCTACATCATGCACATCGCCTTTGACCGTACCGATGACTAGCGTGGTGTCTGTATCTTTTTCTTGTTTGGTTAGATATGGGTTTAGATAATCTACTGTTGTTTTCATAGTTTCAGCACTTTGCAACACAAAAGGCAATTGCATTTTCCCACTACCAAAAAGCTCACCAACGACTTTCATAGCATCTATAAGAATTTCATTTACAATCCTATCAGCTCCAAGCTCACTATGCACCTCTTCAACAAGAGGAATCATTCTTTGTTTGTCTCCATCAAGTAGTAGTTGTGCTATCTTCTCTTCGCTACTAAGTGCATCATATGCTTCGTCAGTTTGCGTATTATCAATGCTCTTATCGCTAAAATGCTCTATGAATTTAAAAAGCGACTGGTCATCTGGAGTAAACAGTAGCTCTTCACAAATCTCTCTATCCTCATCACTCATTTTACTTAGCGGTACTATATGTTTGACATTTATGATTACACTTGTCATTCCAGCTTCTATGCAATGGTGCAAAAATACGCTATTTAAAAATACTCTTGCATTTGCATTTAGTCCAAATGATATATTGGAAAGCCCCAATGTTGAGCCAACAAGCGGATACTTCCAATGAAGTTGTCTAATTGCTTCAAGTGTTTGAATAGCAGCGTCACGATACTCTAAATCCCCACTTCCAACAGTAAATGTCAGCATATCAAAAATAAGATTTCTAGGGTCAATGCCATGACGATTGACGCACAAATCATAAATTCGTGAAGCAATTCTCATTTTATCTTCAGTAGTCTTTGCCATTCCGACTTCATCTATCGTGAGGCAGACTAGGGCAGTTCCAAATTTTTTTGCTAGGCTACATATTGCGTCCAGTCTATTCTCTCCATCTTCTAGGTTTACGGAGTTGATTATTGGTTTTCCACCTATGGCTTTCAAAGCCTCTTCCATGGTATTTACTCTAGTGGCATCTGGCATTAGTGGAATAGATATTTTTTGATTATAAAGCTTCATAACAGCACTCATATCAATAGCACCATCTCTGCCTGCAAACTCTACATTCACATCTAGACAATGAGCACCATCTCGCACCTGTGCTTGTCCTACACTAAGTGTACCTTCATAATCACTAGCAATTATCAGCTCCCTAAAAGCCTTACTTCCAGTGGCATTGCTTCGTTCACCTATGAGTAGAGGCGCTGGTTTTTGTACAAGCTCAACACTATTAAACAAAGAAGCAATAGATGGTCCTATCTCTCCACTAGGTGGAGTTGGAATCTTGCCCTCAAGGGCTTTGGCTAGAGCCATAATATGTTGAGGTGTAGTGCCACAACAACCACCCAAAAATGATACACCATTAAATTGGCTAAATTCAAACTGCTTCTGTGTAAACTCATCTGGTCCCATCGGATAGTATGTGTAGCCACCTCTATTTTGTGGTAGTCCAGCATTGGCATGGATAGATATTGGAAATTTTGAAATTTCACTAAGCAATTTTAGATGTTTTTTGACCTGATCTGGTCCCGTGCCACAGTTAAAACCTAGGGATAATATATCAAAAGGTTCAAGGATAGTTACTAGAGTAGTAGCGTCAGTCCCTATAAGCATCGTGCCGCTAAGCTCAATAGTTGCACTTATCATAATAGGTAGCTTTATGCCCCTTTGTCTGTTTGCTTCCTCGCACGCATGAAGTGCTGCTTTTATTTGAAGTGGGTCTTGGCAAGTCTCAAGCAAAAATATATCGCATCCACCATCAATTAGCCCCAAAGCTACATCTTTGAACCCCTCAAACATCTCATCATACTCTATATGTCCTAGGCTAGGCAGCTTTGTCCCTGGCCCAATTGCTCCCAGTACAAACCTAGGGTTATCATCACTTTGAAACTCATCACATACAGATTTTACTAGCTCTGCACCTTTGCGACTAAGTTCATATGCTCTATTACCCATCTGATACTCATCAAGCACCCATGCCATTGTCCCAAATGTATTCGTGGAGATGAGATTCGCTCCAGCCATGGCATATCGTTTGTGAATTTGATGAATTAGTTCTGGTGCGGTGTCGTTTAGTAGTTCATTACACCCTTCTTGATTCAGACCTTTGTCATCCATCCATGCTTCACTAGGTACTTTTATGTCTTGTATCTGTGTACCCATAGCACCATCTATGATTAGGTATTGTTTTTTTAATAAATCTAAAATTTGTTCTTTTGTTGCCAAATGTATATCCTATTAATTGATAGCTAATAATAGCCAAATAGGGGTTAAAATATGTTATGCTTATGATTTAAACTGATAAAGGATTAATATTGTCTTGGTTAATTTTTAAATATTTATTGACAGCAGGAGTTGTTGTACTCATCTCTGAAGTTGCCAAACGAAGTGATAAGCTCGGTGGTCTTATTGCAGCCCTGCCAATAGTAACTTTTCTTACGCTTATTTGGCTTTATGTTGAACAGCAGTCAGTAGAAAAAATAGCAAATCATGCGTGGTACACTTTTTGGTATGTAGTTCCAACATTGCCTATGTTTTTAGTTTTTCCACTTTTGCTTGAACGAATTGGTTTTTGGCTTGCCATATTAGCTTCTATTGGGATAACAATGATTTGTTTTATTATATTTTCGTTGATTATCCGTCAATTCGGAATTGACTTATGGTAAATTATCTCTGCAATATTGATATCCAAATCAAATCAAAGTAGGTATATCGCTAGTGGTATTAGAGGTTAAAAGTTTTCTGTATTTAGTTTTGGCTTTCGTATAGCATCGCTATATAAAACAACCATTCCTTTATTATGTGCTTCATTTATTCTATCTTGGACTCTCATATTTGCCATTGTTTCCATTTTTTTATCTTTCTTTATTCTTACCTTGGATAAAAAATGACTTTAGCTAAAGAAGTATATCTACTTAGTTTTAGATTTTTTAATATCATAAATCAAAATAATATGTTATAATTTTTCATACATAAAATAATGTATAAGGATAAACAATGGTAAAACAGCAAAAAAAAGTCATCATCATCACTGGGATTATTGGGCTATTGGCTGCTGTTTTGGTCGGCTTGGGCGAGTTTTTATTGCACTACAATGACTTGAAACAATTTGGTGCTAATTATGAATTTTTACGTGGTATTTCTGATAATAGATCTACTATGGGGCACTTCATCAGTGTACTTGTAGCTCCATTTTATATCATTGGATTCTGGCATTTTATGAAGATGCTAGAACCTGCTGATAAACTTTGGTCGAAAGTCGCATTTGCTGTAATCTCATATGGAATCATTATTGGAACCGTTTGGATAGGCTCTAGGGCAAATATCAGTGCTATCATTAATCATGGAAACACATCAGAGGCTGTCTTGCTTATCTCATTATATGAGTTACGCTATGAGAGCTTGCTGTTTATTATGAGACTGGGCGTACTTATATTTTCCGGGTTTTTTGTATTGTTGATACTTTCAGGGCGCAGCCATTATCCCAAATGGGTAGCTTTTTTTAATCCGATATTTTTGATTTTTGTGACGTTTGCTATTTGGGAAGCTATTCCTATAGTCGGAAACTATCTGATGCCTATCGGATTGAATTTTGCTTTTGGATTGCTTTTTTTAATCTCGATTTATTTTTCTAATACTTTACAGGAGAAACAAGATGTATAAAACAAAAAAAATATTATTAGCTGTTTTGGCCATCATGATGGCAATGATAATAATGATGATGGCAATGTTTATAATGGACAGAAGAGATGATTACAAAGTTGATATCTCCGGTATTGAAATACCGACATACACGGAATCATCGATCGAATTTCATCAAGGCAACAACCATTCAAAAAGTTTACCGTTTATGGCATCGGCCATTATAGATGTAGATAATGATGGAGTAGAAGAGTTATTTTTGGGCGGGAGTCAAGATACGCCTGATGGACTTTTCAAATTCAAAGATGATAAGCTTGTAGCGATAAAAGGTGCAATGGTGATCACTAAAGGCAAAGTTGCCAGTTACGGCAGTGTGGTGCTGGATGTCAACAATGACGGGAGACAGGATTTATTAGTCACGCGTGAAGATGGTATTTGGCTTCACATTAACAATGGCGGCTCTTTTGAAGCCCAAAAAATTGCAACAATGCCCGAAGGTACAGTCCCACTCTCTATATCAATTGCGGATCTAAATCGGGATGGTGCTTTTGATATGTACGTAGCAGGATACATTAGATATGATCTGGTTGAAGGTCAAAATATTTTTCGCGAAGGATATGGCGGTTCAAGCAGATTATTCATAAACAACGGTGACAATACTTTCACGGACATGACAAAAGAATCTGGACTAGAAAATCAACACAACACCTTCCAATCAGCCTTTATAGATATCGACCGTGACGGGAAAGAAGATCTGATAGTTGCTCAAGATACAGGTCATGTACTCACTTGGAAAAATAAAGGTGATATGAAGTTTGAACGTGTCGACAATCCGACTTCACAAAATTATAGTTATCCTATGGGATTGGGAATTACAGATTTGGGTAATGACGGTTTAGCTGATTTTTATATTTCCAATGTAGGCTCTACGCCGCCAAATTTTATGGTACGAGGAGACTTGGCTGACAATCAACCGAGTAACTGGAAATGGATATTACTTAAAAATAATGGTGGATTTAAAATGGAAGATATCGCTCAAAAAGCAAAAATTGCTGATTATGAATTTGCTTGGGGCGGTGTATTTGATGATCTTAACCTTGATGGCAAAGATGATCTGATCGTATCCCAAAATTATATTGCGCTCATGCCGTACAAGATACCGTTTCTCCGTCTAAACGGCAGAGTGCTTTTGCAAAATTCAAACGGCGAATTTGCTCCAGTTGAGAAACAAGCAGGTGTGATAAACAGAGAGTTTTCTATCTCTCCATTGACAGCGGATTTCAACAATGACGGCTATCCTGATATAGTTCATGCAAACCTCAATAGTAATTCAAAATTGTTTCTTAGCAAAGGCGGAAAATCGAATTATCTCAAAGTATCTCTTCCAAACGATATAAGCTCTATCGCTGCAATAGTCAAAGTTGAGCTAACAAATGGTGATATATTGAGCCGTCCGTATGTTTCAGGAGAAGGTCTGTGTTCTGATAGTTCGCATATTATTACCTTTGGACTTGGCAAATCATCCGTAAAAAACATTAGTGTTGAATATATAAATGGCAAAAAAGATGTGAGATTGGGAGATTTTATGAATGAGTCGGTTAAATTGTAATATTTTCTCTCGTTCCCATGGAAGCCACTGGAACGAGAGAAAATTATCTTATCAGCAAGACTATTCTCAACATATCATTACTAAAATATTGGAACTTAATCAAGTAGTAGCATAGTAGACAATTAATAGAAAAATGAAATATAGAGCATTCATATCATCTCCTATTACGCTATTGTCCGAGTTGACCAAGGGCTATGTTAGTTTAAGTAATGAGTGATAAATTGATGGTTCTTGTTGAGTGATAGTCTTATAAGTTGTCGCAAATGATTCCCATCCTCCCCCCTTGGAATTTGTGAAAATTTAGCTTACGGGTCGGTTGTGGGGCTGATAAGTTGTAGAGATTTTAATGCCCCCCCGTACTTTATTTCATCACTTAGCTAAATCAATTAAATCAAAGTCAATATTAAGATTAGGATATTCTTTTTTTGTATGCTTGCTTTCATTTTTTATCCCGTTCATCATTAGGCGATAATAGCTAAATAGGGCTAAACAAATGATGTTGTGACTTATTTATCGTTAATATTACTCTCTAGAGCATATCTTATCATATCAATACCGTATTGATTGCGTATCTTTTGCAGGGCAGATGATAGTTTTGACTTTTGTATATCATCCTCATATTCCAAAAGGGAAAATGTTTTGTGATGATTTGCAGTAGTGAAATTTGTTACGCTTATGCCTATATAGTGTATCTTTTTTCTTTTGTATATATCAAGTTTTGTTATTATATCTATTGCAGTATTTATCATAAGTGATTCGCTAAATAGTCTATCTTGTGTGATGGATTGACTATATTTGGTTTTGTCATCATAGCGTATTTTGAAATAAAATGTTGTAGGGTTGATACCCATATCAATAATCGTATATGCTAGGTATCTTGATAGTATTACTATGCGCCTTTTGATTTCAGCTCGACAAGATATAGCTGTGAAATTACGACTGATACCTATACCTTTTCTCTCACTATTGGCTATAATTGGTTCATCATCAGTGCCGTTTATGCGTGCTAGTAAGTCAATACCTATTTTGCCTTGCTCTTTAAGCAAGATGGGTCTTTGTTTAAGCTCGCCTATTGTGAATATTTTGTGTGAATTTAACCTATCTTTAAGAGCTTTGCCAATACCACAAAACTCTCCTATTTTAATATTATGTACAAACTCGGACACATCTTTATCATATACCACCTTTACGCCATATGGCTTTGTTTTATCTGTGATTAGTTTTGCAATCCACTTAGAGCAACTAGCTCCAATAGTGATGGGCAAATCAAACTTTTCCATTATCTCATCACGCAAGTTTGTAATAAACTCAAGCGTATCGCACTCATCAATCCACCCACTCAAATCTCCGAAAAACTCATCTATGGAGTATTGCTCTAGCAGTGGAATTTTGGTCTCCAAAAAACTCTTTAATTTGTTAGATAGCTCTTGATAAAATAGATGCTCGCTAGGCATGATAATCAAATCAGGACACAGCTCAATAGCTCTTGAAAGCGTAGTACCTGTTTCTATACCATATGGTTTTGCCTCATAGCTTTTGGCTATTACTATTCCGCTTATTTTGCCATTATCCCCCATAAACTCATCATGCCAAGTTCTATTTTTGGTGTGCCTAAACTCCATCACACTATTAAATGCACCAGTCTTTCCTAACATGATGGCATCTTTTTTGTCAGGATTAAATATCCTCTTGTCGCTTCCCTTGGCTACTACTACTGGTCTATTTTTGAGTCTATTATCTCTAGTTCTTTCAGCTGAAACAAAATAACAATCTAAATCCAAATGTATTTTCACAATAGCTACTTTATTTTTATTATATCAAAGTCATTAGATATTGTGCAGAAGTATGTCAAAAAGAAATTATATTGAAATGTATACAAGATAACAATAAATAAAAAAAGTCAAATATATTCATTGTTTTAATTATTCCACCTTAATAAAGGCGGAATTTGTAGAACTTAAAATTTATACATTAGCCCCACATTGATACTGTCAACTTGCACTTTATCACCATCCAGTAATGAACCACTTACAGTATCATCATAAAGCCTAACATAATCAGCAAAAACTGATAAATTATCCATTGCCTTATAAGATGCTCCAGCACCCCATGAGAAGTCACTATCATCCATCAAATCACCAACACTTCCTGAAATTTTGGTATTTGCATAACCAAGCAAACCATATACATCAACTTGTTCCGTCACAGGATACATAGGTTTAGCATATATTCCATAACTTTCAACTTCACCATCTGCAATACTCCCAAATTGATTATTGTATTTATAGTCGAAATCATCAAAAGAATTTGTATATCTTCCTTCAATGGCAAAATATTTATTGATTTTTACACCAGCTAATAGTAAATAATTGTCTGCATCGATATTATAACTAGCACTTCCAGGAATCAATGCTACCTCACTACCAGTATCTTCAACTATGCCACTTCCATCAGCATCTATTCTAGAATAACCACCACCTACATAAAAACTTATAGGAGATGGTGCTTCAACCATTGGAGCCGGAGCTGGAACAACCACTGCTGGCTCAACAGGAGCTATATCACCCCCACCAAAAACAAAAGCCGAAGCCACTATAGATAATAACAAAACCTTTTTCATTTTCTACTCCTTTTTGAATATGATTAGAGCGATAATTAAATGCTCTAATAATATTATTCACTTTTTATACTTAATAGTATATAAATAAAATAGAGTATATCTATAAATTAAAATATATATTAGAATATTTTTTCATTGTGATTGAATTGGTTGAGATTGTAGGTTGGTGGAGGTGTGGGGGATCGAACCCCAGTCCTAAA
>DZCE01000241.1 GCA_022736375.1 Arcobacter nitrofigilis
TTGACATTCAGCTGGACAAGTATCCAAACCTAATGAACAAGAAAGTACATTTTCTGGAGTTTCACAAACAGCTGGAGTTTCAGCTCCTGCAGCTCTTTGCATCATAAGCATTACATATCCTCTTACTTCGTTAGCATTTGGATTGTCAATACTGTTCATGATACCAGCTTCTTTTAGAGCGTTCAAATGATTTACATAATATGGATCACCATCATTGTATGTGTCACCATAAAGTACTCTAGAAAGAACTGTTCCAAATTGTGCTCTAGTAACTATACCATTTGGATTAAATTCTGTGATACCAACACCCATAATTCCAAGTTGGCAAGCTTCAGTGATATATCCTTGAAGTTCGTCAGATTGATTAGCAATGTCAGTAAATTCACATACCAATGAAGTATCAGGAGTCATTCCCATTACTTCTTTTGCATAATTAACCATCATTTTAGCCATATGAGATCTAAGAAGAGATCCATACATATTAGCAGTATCAATAGTTCCTTGTGTAGTTATTCCGATAGAATAAGCATAATCGTATGCTCCTTCTAGTTCTTCACTGTAACTAGCAGCTCCAAGAACTGTTGTAGGTACAGTTGTAGCGAGTAATGCTAATGTAGCAATACTTGCGAACAATTTTTTAAAATTTTTCATGTAATAATAAAATACAATATAAAAGAGACACAAAATTTTGTTTCAGAAGTTTTGATGTCAAACTTATCCTGAGGGATAACAGAGACACAAAATTTTGTTTCAAAAGTTTTGATGTCGAATACCCAGACACGCAATCCTGCAAAGTCTGAATAAATTTTTTGGCTCACAGCCAACCCCTTATCTCACAGATAAGGTGCCTATCTCACAGACAGGCAGATGTGATATTGTTTTTGTCTGGATCACATTCCATACAAATACAAGAAGGTTCCGTGTATCCACACGGTAACTTTCTGTTACATTAACAATCTAGATGACAATTACAAGACAATTTTGGACAGTCTACTGCGAACAGCTAAAGCTAATCCAAAAGAGCTTTTGGGAGTTATCTTCCAAAAAATACTATAAATCTTTCATCTAAAGATATTTTTGATGAAGAACTTACTTTTTTGGAAAGACTCCCTTGTCTTTCTCCATTATTAAAGAGCACACCTTCTGACATAGCATACGAGCAACTGTCTATTTTGTGACAACTTTTTGTTAGCAATCTATATATACAAAACAAAGAAAAACAGAGAAAACCTAATCTAAGTCTTGATACTTGATATTTTATACTTGAGTCTATATTATATACCGTTTTCGATTAAAATATGTATAGTATGTCTAGTTGTGTTTTTTAGTAAATCTCTC
>DZCE01000085.1:0-2751 GCA_022736375.1 Arcobacter nitrofigilis
TATTAGTATCCCAAATGAGTTTGAAAAGATTGACTTGAATCGCATAATGCTCTTTATGGTTTATTTTGTTGTAATTATAGCTAAATCTCTATTTGGTTAGAGTGTTGGCATTATATGTCATTTTGACATATTTTAAAACCGTTATAACAACTTTGGTTATAATTCTCTATATAACAAATATGGAGCGACAATGATAGTAGGCATTCAAGGTATAGTTGAGCATAAAGAACCGACATTTGTACATATAAATATACATGGTCTAATCTATGAGGTGTTTGTATCTCTTCATACTTCAAGCAGTATTACCACAAATGAAGTTAAATTGTTTACTGCTCAAATCATTAGGGAAGATGCCAATATGCTCTTTGGATTTGCTACAAGAGATGAAAAAAGAATGTTTGATACACTTCTGAAAATAAACGGCGTAGGTCCAAAAGTAGCGATTGCTATATGTTCTACTTTTGCTCCAGATACTTTTTCTAAGGTCATAGCCAGTAAAGATGTTGGTATGCTAAAACGAGTGCCTGGCATAGGTCCAAAGGCTGCTAGTAGAATACTCGTAGAGCTAGCTGATTTTATAGTAGATGGCAATAGTGATAATGCAACAGGTGGTTCAATGGGTGAGGCGGTAATGGCACTTGAGAGTTTGGGCTTCAAAAAAGATGAGATACGAAAAGCTCTTAGTGGTTGCAGTGGTGATACGGCCTCCATGGTAAAAGAAGGACTCAAAAAACTTCAAAGATTGTAGCCTAAGAGGCAACTCTTTTAGCTCCCACAAAGCATCTAGAATAAGAACCACTTGATAGAGGTGATATTATGATTCCTTTGTCTTTGGATGCTGCGTGGATAAATTCACCATTTCCTGCATATATTCCTACATGAGTTACTGGTACTCCACGATTTTTATCAGTTAAAAAGAAGAGTAAGTCGCCTTGTCTTAGGTTCTCTTTCGAGATAGATTGACCTATTCTTGATTGTGCATAAGCAGTTCTAGGCAATTTCACGCCATGTTTTCCATATAAAAACTGAGTATATCCAGAGCAGTCAAAGCCCTCAGGTTTTGTGCCACCCCAAACATATTTGCCACCTTTGTATTGTTTTGCATTTTCCACTAAACACTCTTGAGCTGTAGTTGTCATTGTTTGCTGTGTTGATTTTGGCTTGACATTATAGTACTTTGTTTTGCTAGTCAACTCTTCGTTTGCTATTCTTTGTGCATTTTGCATTGCTAGCACTTTTTGTTGTTGGATTTCTGCTTGAAATGCTTGATACGAATATGCTTTGACATCTTGATAAATATGAGCGTTTTGCTTATGTTTGATTGATCTAGTGGTTATGGTTTTGCCATCACTTCCAGTGCAACAAAAAGAGTTTGCACCCCACAGTATAGTGGATACTAGCATTACAATAGTTATTTTGAGCATATATTAAATATTCCTAATAGTTATAATAGTGATATTTTACCATACATTTGGATATAATTTCACCCATGATACCAGTAATTATTATAGGTGGTGGAGCTAGCGGTTTGATGTTAGCTTCTTTATTGCCACCAAAAACAGCAACTATTATAGAACATAATGCCAGATTAGGTGCAAAAATACTCATTAGTGGTGGCGGTAGGTGCAATGTCACAAATGCAAATCTATCTAGTGATAACTATTTGGGAGAAAAAGAGTTTATCTCTGGCATTATAGATAAATTTAACCAACATGATATGCTTTCATGGTGTAGCAGACGCAATCTAAATCTTGAAATTCAAAAAAATCAACAATACTTCTGCCCATCAAGTGCAAAAGAGCTTCAAAGTATATTTGCGAGTGAAGCACAAAAGCAAACTATTGTATTAAGTCAAAGCGTAATTAATGTAGTCAAAAATGATGATTATTTTATAGTTAAAACCAACAAAGATAGCTTTAAAGCTGCGTGCGTTGTGGTAGCTTCTGGTGGACTTAGTTATACAACGATAGGTGCTAGTGGCATAGGATATGATATAGCTGGCTCATTTGGTCACTATATCATAAAACCAGCACCAGCATTAGTGGGTTTTACACTTCAAAAAGAGCAATTTTTCTTAAAAGAGCTAAGCGGCTCATCAATTGAAAATGTAGCTATTAGTGTCGGCGGGAAAAAATGTACAGGAGCTATGCTATTTGCACATAAAGGCATTAGCGGACCATGTGTTCTTGACGCATCACTGTATTGGGAGAAGGGTGGTATTGAGATAGATTTTTTACCTAATTTTGATTGGAATATAGCTGCATATTCAAAAAAGAATATAAGTACAATCTTGCCACTACCAAAGAGAGTTTTAAAAGCTTTGATTGATGAGATTGGAGTTTCAGATAAGCAATATACTCAGCTAACGGAAGATGAAAAATTAAAATTACACACGCTTAATAGCTACAAATTTGCACCAGCAGGAACTTTTGGATATAATAAAGCTGAAGTTACAAAAGGTGGGGTTGACACCAATGAAATTGATCAACTTACTATGATGAGTAAAAAAGTAGAAAATCTATATTTTATTGGCGAAGTTCTAAATGTGACAGGTGAGCTTGGTGGGTATAATTTCCAGTGGGCGTTTTCATCTGCATATGCCTGTGCAAAAAGTTTAAAATAGATTGTAAAAGGATTTGAATGTTGGAATATAAAGCGATTGTGTATCAAGAGGGAATTTTAGGTTCACTAATTTTAGGGCAGTCGAAAGTAGATCCAGTGCGTTTTTCAAAATTTCTAAATATCAATGCT
>DZCE01000085.1:2851-5962 GCA_022736375.1 Arcobacter nitrofigilis
GCTATTATTGTTATAGTAGCCGTGGGTATATCACTTTTGTACCGTGAATATATAGAATCAAGTGAACTAAAAAAAGATAATTTTATAGATTAAACCAAAAGTAGCAGGTAAATATGGCATCTAAACAACTAAAATATAATGGTAAGTCTTTTACGATTTCATATGATATAGTAAATCCACAAATGACAAGAAGTATAGTCATATTGCATGGATGGGGAAGTAATAAAGAGATTATGAAACAAGCTTTTGGTAAACACTTAGTAGAGTTCAAGCACATATATATTGATATGCCTGGATTTGGTGCTAGTTCTAACCCAAGTTTTGTTCTCCAAAGTAGTGATTATGCCCAAATTATGAAAATATTTTTAGCAGATATAGGCGTAGAGGCTGATATTATTGCAGGTCACTCATTTGGTGGCAAGGTTGCTACACTCCTAAAGCCAAAATGTCTTGTTTTGTTATCGTCTTCTGGAATACTTGTGCCAAAGCCATTTAGTGTTAGAGCCAAAATCACAATAAGTAAAATCTTTAAATCAATAGGTTTTAGCAAGTTTACATCTATATTTGTTAGTAGTGATGCAAAGGGTATGAATCATGAGATGTATGAGACATTTAAAAATGTTGTGAATGAAGAGTTTGAACATAACTTTGTAGATTACAAAGGCAGAGCCCTTCTTTTTTGGGGCAAAAGTGATACTGCTACGCCACTATGGACGGCTCAAAAGATACAAAGCATTATCAAAGGTTCGCTTTTGTTCCCACTTGAGGGAGATCACTTCTTTTTTCTAAAACACTCACAAATGATAGCTCAAAATATTAACAATTTATGCACAGAGGATAGTATATGATAGAATTTGCAGGGTATATTTTATTTGTAATAGTCAGTGGTTATTACCTAGCGACAAATTTACAGTGGTATAGCTATAAGATAAAAAGAGTGTTATTTAATCATACAAAACCACTTTGGAATATAATATATTTTGTATTGCCACTTGTCCTATATGTGGTTGCCCAGCATTTGTACAATCTTGGCTACTTGATTTCTATTGTCTATTTGATAGCACTGTATTTTTGGTATAAGGGGCTTGATAAAGCTTTGGTTTGGACTGGTAGAATCAAGAGGTTTGCAGTTTTGCTTATCGTAGTCGCACTTCTTTTGTGGTTTGTATTTAAATGCAATCTTATATTTGCTCCATTTGTTTTGGCTTGGATAGCCTCCATGGCTATCGAGAAGATTTTGTTTTTAGGCTTCAAAGCAAAAGCAAAAGCAAAAATGCAAAATGCAAAAGATATGATAGTGATAGGAATTACTGCTAGTTATGGCAAAACAAGTATAAAAAACTTTTTAGCACACATACTAGAGGGTTCATTTGATACATATGCAACCCCTCGTTCTGTTAACACTTTGGGCGGTGTAATCAAAGATATAAATGATGATTTGCCGCATGATACACAAGTTTATATAGTGGAGATGGGCGCAAGAGTAAAAGGCGACATTAGCGACATTAGCACTTTTGTAAATCCTCATTACGCCGTAGTTGGCAAGATAGGACCAGCACATATAGAGTATTTCAAAACTCTAAAAAATATTTCAAATACAAAGCTGGAGATTTTACAAAGTAATAGGCTACAAAAATCATGGATACATGAGAGTGCAAATGCAAAAGCTGATAATAACATAGATATATTTAGTATAGATGAGAGCAGTGTAAGCTCAACTCTTGATAGCACTTCATTCGTGGTTGATGGTGTTAGTTACGAGGCTCCAATTTTAGGAGATTTTCATGCTATCAATCTAACAGCAGCCATAAAAGTTGCTATGCATTTGGGGCTTAGTAGTGAAACTATCCAAAAAAGACTTTCAACACTAAAAGCCACGCCTCATAGACTCCAAAGAATTGATGCTGGTGGCAAAGTGATACTTGATGATAGCTTTAATGGCAATATTGATGGTATGCTAGCATCATTTGAATTAGCTTCTACTCATAAGGGACGCAAGGTCGTAATCACTCCAGGGCTTGTAGAGGTTGATGATGAACTTAATATCAGAGTTGCCAAAAGGGCAAATGAAGTTTTTGATGTAGTTATTGTCACTGGTAATCTTAATGAAGCTATTTTTGAGAAATATATAGACAGAAGTAAACTGCTCAAATTAGCCAATAAAGCTGATATGCAAAATATGCTAATAGAACATACAAAAGCAGGAGATTTAATACTTTTTGCCAATGATGCACCGAGTTTTATATAATGATTAGAGCTTTATTTGTTTTAGCTATTTTTGCCACGGTTGGTATAGCAAAATCTTTGGTTCTTAATGAAACTCAAGAGCAATACATAGCATCAAAAGTATGGGCAAATGAAGGTGCAGGGCTGGATAAATATCTAGTGCATTGGAATGATGGAGAAGATTTCGCATCTCTTGGAATAGGGCATTTTATATGGTTTCCTAAAGGTCATACGGAAAAATTTAGAGAAGTATTTCCTATGGTTCTTGTTAGTATGGAAAGCAAAAATATAGCTATGCCAAATTGGCTAAACTCGAAAATTCCATTTCCATGGAACACAAAAGAGGAATTTTTTAATGCAAAAGCTAGAGGCGACAAACAGTATGTTGAACTGTTTAATTTTATTAAATCAACTACAAATGCACAAGCTTCATTTTTGGCAAATAGATTAAATCTAGCCTTGCCCATGATGCTGGAGACTATTAAAGACAAGAGACAAGCAGAGATTATAAAGCATCGATTTAATTCTATTTTATATAATGAAAATTGTTCAATCAACGAACATGGATTGTATATCTTGATAGATTATGTGAACTTCAAGGGCGAGGGCACTCTAGAGAGTGAGAGATACAACAATCAAGGCTGGGGACTGCTTCAGGTTTTAGAAAACATGGATGAAAAAAATCCAAATAGATTTCTAGCATTCAGTGATAGTGCAAAAGCTATGCTAAGCCGTAGAATTGCAAATTCACCAAAAGCTAGAGGTGAAGAGCGATGGCGAATTGGCTGGAACAAAAGACTAGATACATATGTCAAATAAAAAGATATATACACAATTCCTACTAATTTTAATTTTGATATTTTTGTTATTTATTGTATATAAAAT
>DZCE01000242.1 GCA_022736375.1 Arcobacter nitrofigilis
CTAAAGTTTTTGATATACCTGTACCAAATCCAATATCTTCACGATAGATTGATTTGGTATGATTTTCATCTTGTACAGTTAGCTTCACTATCGCTTTGTAGCAAATTACGGTGTTCTGATTGGAATTTTGTTCTTCGCTTACTTGTTGCAGTGTAGCGATAGCATAGCTCCAATTTCCAAACCCAAAAATAAGGTTAGCTGTTTCAATCACATCAAACCCCTCTAAATAAGAGAGATTGATATTTCCTTTGGAACGACTTTTTATTCTACTACTATCAAGCTCTTGATTTAATAGTACAATTTGTTCTTTTGTAAACATAATATTTTTCCTCCTTTATGCTACATTTTTAAGTTCTAAAATCTCATCAACATCTGCAACGGTCGTATTGTTTGCACTTCGTTTTTGATTGATTTTTACTTTTGCTGGTATGTTTTCTGTAATTGTTATTACACTTACTAGCTCTTTTAGTTCATCTGCTCCATCTTTGGTTACTAAGGCTAGTTTGATAGCTTCCATATCAACATCAAATTTGACATATCCAAGTTGCATAACCGATTTTTCATCAAGGATAGTGATGTCGGTTTTTGTTTTGGTGGAAGCAGAAGTGAGTGTAAGTGAACTGATGATATTTCCATCTATACGGTCAATGCCATTTGATATGAGTATTTCAGCCGTGAGTTCTTTTGCGATTTCTAGTGATTCACTTAGTTTTTGTTTTAGAGATTGAAGCTCTTTAATATCTTTTGCGATGGTGTCTATTTTGGATTTGACTTCATTTAGAGATAGTCCAATGTAGTCACATCGTTGGTAATATGGCTTTGTGGTATCTTCAAGGATATTTTGAAGATAGTCTTTAAAAAATGTGTGTTGTACATTTTGATTTAATCTCTCAATATGAGCTTCAAGGGCATAATTTGTTAGTTTCATCTTACACCCCTTATGCTACAAATTGATAAGATGGATTTTTGATAGTAGCTATTCGTTCTGCTATATCCCAAATACCTTTATTTACATCTACATCTTTTGAAATTGAAGTAA
Organism: Arcobacter nitrofigilis; assembly: GCA_022736375.1. Lineage (GTDB taxonomy): Bacteria > Campylobacterota > Campylobacteria > Campylobacterales > Sulfurovaceae > BN30871. The sequence continues at coordinate 1,040 of DZCE01000242.1, forward strand.
TCTCTTTACTTGTAAATCGTCTCCCTGTATCTTTATTTGTACCAGATATATTTCCTCTGATTAAGTTCTCTTGTATAACATTTAAAACAGTGTAGAGGTCATCTTTTTTATCTTCTTCTCTATGTGGGATAAGCAAATCATTGTGGTCAATTTGTAAATGTTTTTCAAATCTAAGAGGAATGGTACTTTTAGCAAACGATTCTTTTTCACTATTATTTAGTTTAATAGATTCTAAGGTTTCTATTTTTGCCATAAGTTTTGGTTTTATAGCTGTTATATTTGCTACTGCTG
>DZCE01000086.1 GCA_022736375.1 Arcobacter nitrofigilis
TAATAAAACATCAAATTATGAAAATAATAATAATAATAATTGCTTTATTAACATCAATTGGCGTTTTGGGGCAAAGCATAGTAGATCCTTATGAACCCCATTCTAATCAAACATTTCCATACTTGTATTATACTTCTAATGATTATAATGGAGAGTTTATGTTGAAGTCTTATTCCAATATTTTAAAGATTGGCAGTAATGATATTGCTGTATCATATTCAATTGAAGCGGTCTCATTCCCTTTTATTCCATCTGGATTCTTTACTACAGGAGATGCTGATAATAGTACTGTTCGAAATCTAGTAATTCCATTACAGGCCACTTATGGTACAGTGCATTGTGGAGAAAGTAATGCTTCAGGTTTTGGATGGAATGGTGTTTTATATCATAAAACTAGTAATATGCCTTTTAAAAATGGCAATGGTGAAGCTTGGGATATTACTTTGGCTAGTAACAGCTATTATTCTACTTCTGGTTATTCATGCAATTCATTAAGTATGTATATTCCGCATACTGTACTAAAAATTACAATAAATATCCATGAAGGAAATTCCATATCATCACCCATTCTATACTCAATTCCATATTATGTTGATAATACTAGGGGAAAACTCAGGAATTATCCCTTCATTTCTACCAATAGTACAGGAGCTTCAGTTGAGAGTTATGATTTCTTAATTTTACCAAAAATCATTACTAAAACAGATTTCCAATCACAAACATACCATTATTATAATACTAACTCAAATCAAACATTGTATGCTGGCGGCACTATAAACTATTTTCTACCATTGAATTCTGAAAATACCCCAACTTCTACTCCATTGTATCCTGAATATCAAGAATATAGTACCCGATTCTTTAATATTGACCCACCGAATATATATGAATATTTATATCCTGCTCCATTTTGTATACCAAATATTGAAATCAGAAATGCAAGAGGATCAGCTTTTGTTGGATATGATGATTCTGGAGTTGAATTGCCAGGTATTCAACACAATTACACTATTAATAAATCAATTGATCTAACTATTTTAAATCCTGAAGAAAAAATTATTTACAATCCATCAGAAGCTAGTATTGATATCCAAGATGGTACTCATTCTTTAATGTTTCCAACAGGATATACTTTTAAAACCATCAATGGTTTATTTCCAACGGTTTCAATGGTAAATAATGCTGACCCTGGCAACCTATACCGAGATAGACAGAAAGTCAATGTTTCCAATAGTGCTTTTCCAAATAATGCAAACCAACATACCTCTGTTTATCATGTAAAAAATGGCTCTACCTTGATAATTGAGCCTTGTGTATCAATTATTGATGCCACAATTAAAGTGGAACAAGGAGGAGTTGTAAAATATGATGCAAGTAGAGTTTATTTAATAAATAGCTCAATTATACAATCAAGCCCCAATAATTCTGGTACAATAATTACAAACTTTAATTACAACAACCAAGTTTTTGCTGATTGTAAACAAGATTGCTACGATATTAGCAATTACAACTTGTATCAAAACCAATACAACTCTGATATTCAAATCGCTACATCAATATCATGGACAAGCTCGAATATTTCTAATTACTTTAATACTACATCAAATATTATAAAAGTACCTGGTAAAATAACCATTAAGTCAGGAAACACTTTAACCATTGAGCAAGGCTTAAGTTTTCAATTTAGTGAAGTTGGGAAAATAATAGTTGAAAAAGGAGCAAAATTGATTGTAAATGGAGTACAAGGCAATGAAGTTGAATTTACATCTGCATGCAATAATATGTGGGAAGGTATTGAGGTTTGGGGAGATGAAACCGAATCGCAATATGCTAATCCTATTTCATCCACACAACAAGGTTATTTAGAACTGAATTATACAAAAATTTCTGATGCAATTACTGGAATTCTTACAGGTAAAAAGGACTATATAACAACCATTACGGATAAAACGATAGCGGGAGGGATTATTATTGCAAGAAATTCAACCTTTGAAAACAATGGCACTTCCATTGAGTTTTTTCCGTACCAGAAATACCTCAATAATATAAAACTCCCTAATTACAGCATCATTGAATCCTGCACACTTAAAACAACAGCGTTATTAAAAGATCAAAATCTATATCCTGAAATAGCAGGCACTCAAATTAAGCTTAATCAAGTAAATTTTTATAGCAACAACATCAAAAACTGTGTTTTTTATACCGACAAAACAAAGTTTGAACCTGCCAATAGAGGTGTTGCAATTGAAGGACATAAAGCTACATTGAGATTATTTTATGCTAATCCATCTTCCTTTGAAGGCTTTACCGAGGCCATAGTATTTGAAAATTCCAACGATGGTGAGAAAGTTTATGTAGATAATTGTACTTTTGACGATAATATACATTCCTTAGTTATGGATGGCATAAGTTATTTGAGATTATATAGAAACACGATTGATGTTCCAAATTCTGAAAATTTCGGTTATGCTGATGCAGATGTTGACAAGCATGGCTATGATAATCCAGTAGGTATTTATATGCGCTTTTGTCCGATGAATGACATGCAAGAAAATACCATTACAGGCAATAGCCCAACTTCTAGTTTACCTTTTTCTTATGGGATTATTTCAAATTCTACTACAGGTGTAGCTAGTATTGGTAAGGTTAACTTATTTCAACAGAAGAAAGATGCACAAACCAATGGTGGTTTTGGGCGTATCTACAATAATACAATTGCTAATCTAAGTCTTGCCATTCAAGGGGAATTAAACAATGGGGGTGATGATGGTGTAAGCATCAACCCATCCTCCTTCCTACCTCAAAATGGGGTGGGTGAGCAGTTTAAATGCAATAGCCTTAATTCTAATCTGAAATCGGATGTGTTTTTGATTGGGAAGGAAGTTTCAACACTTGGTAATCCAATAACTTACTATGGTGTATTCCGTACACAAGGCATCTGCACTGGTACCAACGGCCCAGCAGGGAATGAGTTTAACAGCCCTGATGCTGATTATAATTTGAGTATAGATCCTTACAATACTTCGGAATCCTATTACTACAAGGGTCATAATGATTTTACACCTCCAACCAATAATTTTGATAATGGATATGTAGCTCAATGCTCATCAATCAATTCTAGTTCAAGCACCTGCCCCAGTATATTAACATTGCTTGTATCGATTTACCTTGTTTAAGAAGTATGGCACAGCAAAAAATGGAAGTAGTAGCCACAATTTCTTCAGGAGTAAACTCTTTAATTGATGGCGATAATACTGAAGCGCTTTTAAATATGATCAACTTGGCTAATGATAATGAGATACATGATGCACTTATTAATGTTTCTCCTTACTTAAGTGACGAAATATTACTGGCTTTAATTCAGAAAGACCCCAAAATGGATGAAAGCATATTTGTTGACATCCTTTTGGCGAATTGTGGGTTAAGCGATACAGTAATAACTGCTCTAATCGATTACGAGCTTACTTCTGCTAACCGTGAATTAGTTAATGCTAGCATCAACAATTTATCTGAGCGGAGCAAACTATATATGGAGCTTAATAATGCCCTTTTTGAGCATAATCTTGCTCGAATGGATGTAATTAATTATGGGCTGGATAATGTGAGTGAAAGCAATAATTTGGAAGTTCTTGATGAATTAGAACTTGATAATAGTCTGAGTGGCAAATACCGCCAATTGGATTGGATGATGCAATGTGGTATTTATGATGATGATAAAGAAGCTCTTTTACGCAATATCGCTAACTTGGAAGGAGATGCAAAAAGTTATAGGTACCAAATGGCAGAAGTAAACTTAGCCCTCTTGGACGAAAACAAACTTACTTATAGTCAATACTCTGAATTAGACCTCTTGATAGACTCAATGCCATATTCAACGATTCCTTCTCAAAGTCTATTAAAATATTATAGTGGAAAAAGTTTTGAAAGAGCACCATTTGTAAGTGAGGAAGCTCCAATGCGTAAAGCTAAACCAAATGTAAATGTTGAAAATAAAACAATTAAATTAAGTATTATTCCAAATCCAGCTAACAATCAAACAACAATAGATTTTGGAAAGGAAGTTAGTGGGATTGTAACAATTTATGCTGTAGATGGCCAAATAATTAATCAAATTAATATTTTTTCATCAGATAATCAGATAATTAGTTTAAATAGTATGAGTAAAGGCGTTTACATTGTCAGCTTTGTGGATGGTTTTAATGGTAGTTCTTTTTTTGGAAAATTAATAATACAGTAACAATGAGATGCTATATTGTTATTATCTTGATAGTTTTTAGTCATTTGGGATTTGCTCAAAGTCCATTTAACAAGCTTTACGGTACTTCTGTAGATGATGATCTTTTTTCTGGTATAAGTCTTATTGATAGTAATCTTTTTCTATTATCTCTATCAGATTATTCTGTAAATACAGGTCCAATTGCTTTATTTATTGATGGAATAGGAAATGAAGTAAAGTCACTTCAGGATGTAAATATAGAAGGGTGGAATAGTAAATACCATTCCTATCTCGATTTAAGTTATGTCACAACAGGAGGGTATTATGTATATAGTGAGAGTGCTCAAGATGTATTATTACAGATTATTAGTGACACGTCTACTATAATTGTAAAGCATTATGGGGGACCAGCTACGGATTATGGTAGAGACCTTGAAATTCTTTCAGACAGCGGTTTCCTAATAGTCGGCACGACCAAAAGTTTTGGAGCAGGAGATTATGATGTTTACATCATCCGCACCGATAAAAATGGGGACAGCCTTTGGACAAGGACTTATGGGAATTTTGGTGGTAATGAAGCTAGTGGAGTTGAGAAAGAAAATGACTCTGTATATGTTGTGTCGGGTACATGGTATAACTCTAATAATAACTCAGGGGATATATTTGTTATGAAGATAAATTTACAAGGTGATATTTTATTATTTAAACTTCAAGATATTAACAACCTTCAAAACTTTGGTCGTTGCCTATGTAATGCATCGGATGGCGGGTATGTAGTTGCTGGAGTTTTGGAGCATCCTTTTTCTACCTATATAGGTTTTATGCCAGGGATTTATAAGTTTGATAACAATCTTAATTTGCAATGGTCTAAATATTATGGCAATCCATATGATGGAGAAGTCCTCGACATCAAAGAATGCTATGATAATGGATTTATAATGGTAGGATATTCAGAGCAACCAGGCAAAGGCGAGGATGTTTACGTGGTACGCACCGATTCTGTTGGAGATACCCTTTGGACTAAAACTCTTGGTGGTATTTATAATGATAGGGCTTACAGCGTGGTGCAAACTCCCGATAGCGGTTTTGCCATTGTAGGCAACACTTATAGCTATGGCGCAGGAGGCAGCGATGCTTTCTTTTTGAAGCTTAAACCTACTGGCGAAACTACCGTGAGTATTGGCTTACCTGTTGAAAATGATGAAGTTGAGTTTAGTGTTTATCCTAATCCAGCTAACAATTTCTTAACCATTGATTTACATAACTCTTTAATGCATTCTACAGATTTTATTGTTTATAATTCATTAGGGCAGTTCGTATTTATTGATAAACTAGAGAAAGGATTAAACTCGAAGAGAATAGATATTAAATCATTAAGTCAAGGGGTTTACATTATTGAATTGAGAGACGAATATGGATTGTTTGGAATCAGGAAATTTATAAAACAATAATACTATACCTAAAGCTAATACATCCATTTATGGAAATATAAATGCAACTCCTCAATTATAAAATTAAACTGGATGGCTAGAATGTATTGTACTTTCCTCAGTGATAAAAAGCTAAGCAGACAACAAATGCTAAGCTTCAGACAAAGTTTAAACTCAATACAAGGCGGAGAACTTAACGATGATATGTTTACATTCATAATAAACTAAACAGATAGACCAAATACAGTACTCCCCATTCTTAGGACAGCTTTAGGTCAAAGTTAAGATATGTTTT
>DZCE01000243.1 GCA_022736375.1 Arcobacter nitrofigilis
GTGTGACTCCTAGTTATACACGAGATGATAGTAAAGAGATAGTAACTGATAATATTACAGGTCTTATGTGGCAAGATAATAGTGAAGCTAAAACGCTTCTATTAACTTGGCAAGGGGCAAAGGATTATTGTGACGGTTCATCTTTGGGTGGATATAGCGATTGGCGACTTCCAGCCGTTGAGGAGCTGGAGAATATCGTTGATTATGGAAGAAATTATCCTTCGATAGACCCAACTTTTAAAAATGTCGAAAGTAATGCGTATTGGAGTTCTACTTCGATTTCAGGCGATACAGGTTATGCGTGGGTTGTGCGTTTCTACAATGGCTATGTGTACCGCTACTATAAGGGTCATGCTAGTTGGGTTAGGTGTGTTAGAGCAGGACGGTAGGGGCAATCCCTTGTGGTTGCCCTTGAATTGCATTATTATTTTGTGGGCAATGGTAGGGGTAGGTTTTATGCCTACCCTTGAATGTGTGTGAAAATCATGGGTAACCACAAGGGTCACCCCTACGGTTTTTTATAATTGAGGATTTTTGGATATAATTTTTTGATGAAAAATAGAAAAAGTTTAAGATTGAAAAATTATGATTATAGTTGTTGTGGATTGTATTTTATAACCATTTGTACTCATCATAGGGTTAAATATTTCGGTGAAATTTTGGAGAATCAATTTGTGTCAAATTGTGCAGGTATGATGATAAAAAATCGTTGGTGTGATATGGCAGATAGATTTGATGGATTGATTTTAGATGAATATGTTGTGATGCCAAACCATTTTCATGGGATATTGGAGATACAAAGAAAGATAATTTTAGGTGATGTTATTGGAGCGTTTAAGTCCATTACCACCCATGATTATATTAAAGGGGTTCATGATGATGATTGGTTGAGATTTGATAAAAAGTTGTGGCAAAGGAATTATTATGAACATATCATTCGTGATGAAAAATCCTATTTGACATTGTCACAATATATTCAAAATAATCCATCAAAATGGCAAGAGGATAGATTTTTTGAAAATGGTTGATAAATTGATGCTGTTTTGGTAATCGTAGGGGCAATCCCTTGTGGTTGCCCTTAAATTGCATTATTATTTTGTGGGATATACGGGTAACCACAAGGGTTACCCCTACGGATTTTGTTTATAATAAAATGTTATGAAAATATATACGGGTAACCACGAGGGTTACCCCTACGGTTGCCCTTCAATTAATTATTTAAAAAGGAGATTTGAGATGAAAAAAGGTATATTTTTAACACTGTTATGGTGTGGTGTAGCAGTTGCGGATATGAGTAGAAGTGGTGAGATAGTCACCGATAGTA
>DZCE01000022.1 GCA_022736375.1 Arcobacter nitrofigilis
GTTGCATTTTCCAAAATCAACTCTCTTTGTAAATAGTTTTGTACAAAATCAATTCTCTCGCACAATATCTCAATCATAGAGTGCGTCATAGGCAACGGCAATAACTCATATGATTGGCTACCATCAAATGAAGCGAAACTTAGATGTTCTGAATAGACTTTTATGTCGTATCTATCCAGAAAATCTTTTATCTCTCCCATTACATTATTCATTGTTGATTATTTGCCGCTTCCGCATTTTCCTGTGCCACATTTTGCACTTACTTTTTCTGATGCCATAAGTCCACCTGTTGCTAGTGCAACACCTAATACCAAAGTAGCTATTTTACCTTTGTTCATTGTAAATCCTTTTTTTGTTTTATTTGTAGTACGATTTGGATTATAGGGCAATTCATGTGCAATAACCGTGCAATCTAAAATGTGCTATGAAATTTACTAAACAGATAGTCATTGCTACTGGCAGCTGTATGACACGCTATACACTCATTTGTTCCATTTTTGTATGGTACATATTGGTTATCTTTTTTCACGAAACGAGCATAGCCCCAATGGTCACCATTGTTATTATATTTTTTGGAATCCTTTATCATGTATTCAACCCTTTGAATCTTGTTTGCTTCAATGGCTGATGGAAAGTTTTCCATGGCTTTTGTATCCCATCCTATTTTGACGATTTTACTACCCTCTGGCATTGGTATTTTCCTTGCCTTGAGAGCCTTGTACGCTATATCGTTTGCCAATACATATCGTAATTCATTTTTATCTGTACGCCAATGCGTTGCCACAATCTTATAATTTTGGTAATCTTTTATCCCTCTAAAAGAAAGACCATTATCTGTCATTTTTATATTTGGGATTTGGCTTAATTGTGTATAAAGAGGGTTGTGTTCAGAGGCTATTAGAACGGTAGACAAACTAGCAATAGCTAGAGTAGTTCCAAAGACCAAAATAGCTATTTTGCTTTTTCTCATTTTAAATCCTTTGCTTGTAATTTGATGTAACAAGCTCAATTATAATTAAATTCGTGTGCAATAACTGTGCAATCCGTGATTATGCTAATTTTTTATGTTTATTTTAACCTATATATCTTTGAGTATGGAGAGCTGATGACTAGCTCAAAACGGCTCTTATCATAGTTGCCAAGCATAAACATTTGAGTATACATAGAATCAAAAGTATCGCTATCCATAATCACGAATTGCTTATACTGCTCCATATAGACAATAGCATATTCACCATTTGTGTCATATTCTGTAACTTGATTTTTGCCTATATCTTTTGAAGCAACTACGAATGTTTTTGCTTGGATTTTTTGACCACTTATAGTGATTGCTCCACTTTGTGTATCTACAATGATACCGTTATTTAGAGTAACTATGCCACCATCTTGTTTGCTAACCTGAGCTGTGTACATAGTCCTGTCTCTTGTACTGGCTCCACTCTCTAGGTCAATATCGCTAAACTGTGCAATAGTAGGGATAAGCTCCATCATACGATATGGCAAATATAGATATATATCTCGGCTTTTTGGTTGGAGTTTATAATCCTTACTCTCTAGCGATGCCAAAAATTCTCGACTATCTAGCTGTGTCGACTGGGCATTTTTGAGTAGCATATCTATGCCATCAGAAGTACCAAGTTTTTTATACATCTCGGCTTCTTGTTGCTCTTTCGCACTAGCTTTGTTTGTGAATGATTTTTTCATTATATCTACAAGCTTATAATACTCATCAGTAGCAGATATAATCAAATTCGAAGCCAATATTGGCGATGAAGTGAGCAATGCCTGTGATACTACAAAATTCTCATGATGATGCTTGCCGCCGTCGATTAGCGTACTTGTACCACTATAAAACCAAACTGGATAACCATAGTCCCACCATGTTACCGTAACATCTTTTGGATTTGATATTGCTCTTAGCTTCTCAAGATCGCTAATTTCATTGTGTGTAAGAACTGTTGGCATATCATATTCAAGTACATGATAAATATTTGGTATCAGTAAAATAACCATGGATACAACAATAAATGCTATCTTCTGACTTTTCAAGGCTATCCGTTCAGAGATATAAAAAACAAGGTACGATGCCCCAAGAGCTGCTATAGGCGTAGCATAAACAGTAAACCTAAGCCCACCCATAAGAGCAAAAGAGCCAATACCCAAAAGTGGCAAAGCTATCAAAAAAGCCCTATGCCTATATACTAAAATTCCATACCCAGCAACAGCAAACACAAGCCCATATATAGAACCGCTGATACGGTTAGCAAATGTCATAAAATCGATACCAGAAGCCTCTTGAACTGTATGAATGACTCCATAAAAATGCAAACCAAGGTTAGTGTTATCTTTTGTTGTATAGCTAAGTATTTTGGCAGATATAATTCCAAATATATTACCAAAATATAACAAAACTAAAAAGCCAATGATTGAAGCTATGATTAATGATTTTCTTGAGAATTCATAAGATCTGAATATCATATACAATACAACAAGGATTGCAAGCTGAACCAAAAATCCATACGGATACTCATATGGAGAGGTAATATCTCCAAATGGAATCATGGAGACTATAACTAAAAGCAAAGCTTTATATGTAAAGCTTTCCCTCCTATGGTACCAAAGCTTATAGGCAATATACGATAACCCAAGTCCAAATATCACACCCTTACTAGAAGTATAAACAAAAGCATAAAATACGAGTATGATTGAGCTGTAAAACAACATATTCCATGATGACTTCTCTATACTTCGTAGCATAAAATAAAGAGCAAATATAGGCAACCAAATAGAAAACATATCTGTATCATAGTATCCTGCCATCGTACGATTATAATAGCTATGAGCGATAGTTCCAAGCAATGCAGCACAGAAACCCCAATACGGTTTACCATATAGATTGCCAATCAACACAAGTGGTATAGCGATAATCGAGGAGAGGAAAATAGGCATATAAAATAGAGTGGTCTCTAGTGAAAATGGAGATAGCTTGACAAGCAATGCACTAAAAAGTATTGTTCCTTGATTCCATATGGTCCACATTCGTGGATTTACATTGTGCGAACCATCAAGTACATTTTGCACACCTGTTGCAAAATAGTATCCGTCATTTGTAGTAAGTATAAGCTGGTCGTTCCATAGCATAGTTGGGTCGCCAGAATTAAGCACAACCCATATCAAACGAACCAATACGCTAAATATATATGCGACTGCCATTAGTGTCACAAGCATTTTTGTTGATATATTCTGATTTAATATTTTCACTTTTTCCCCTAATTGTTTAGCTGATGGTTGAATTCTGGCACTATCTCTTTTAAAACTTTTAGCTTGTTTTTATTTTTGATTAGTCTTTGTATGTCACTATTTAGTTTGCCTATCTCGTACTCTGTGCGTGCTGCCACCGTGATAGACTCATATTGCGTATGAGCGTCACTATCATCTATTAGTAGCTCTTCGTATAGCTTTTCTCCTGCTCGCAAACCTGTAAACTCTATCTTTATATCTTTTTTGCCGCTAAGCTCTATCATCTTGTGAGCCAAATCTACTATGCGTATAGGCTTCCCCATGTCTAGTATAAATATCTCTCCGCCATGCCCCAATGTTGCTGCTTGCAGTACAAGCTCACACGCTTCAGGTATGAGCATAAAATACCTCGTAATATCAGGGTGTGTTACTGTAATTGGACCACCTGCTTCTATTTGGGTTTTAAATTTCGGTATCACACTGCCACTACTACCAAGCACATTACCAAATCTCACAGCTACTATTTGGGTATCTTTGCGTTCAACATTTTGCAAATAAAGTTCACATATTCGCTTAGTTGTTCCCATCACATTAGTCGGACGCACGGCTTTATCTGTGGAGATGAGGACAAATTTACTAACCTTATATTTGATTGCCATATCGATTGTATTTTTTGTGCCTATTACATTATTGATAATAGCTTCGCTTATGTTCTCCTCTACAAGTGGCACATGCTTGTACGCTGCGGCGTGGATTACTATATCTGGCAAATGGCGTGCAAATGTATCTTCTAGTGACTCTAAATTTACCACTGACTGCATCACTAAAGCTCTGTTAAAATCCTTTAGCTCTTCAGCGATGGCATATAGATTATACTCACTATGGTCAAGCAATATAAGCTTAGACGCACCAAATACTTTGCATTGCCTAGCTATCTCACTCCCTATACTGCCACCAGCTCCCGTGATAAGGACAACCTTGTCTTTGATAAATTCGCCTATAAGCTCTTTGTCTAAGTCTTTTGGATGTCTAGCTAGTAAATCTTCTACGGATATATCTTTGAGCTGTTTTGCATAGTTACCGTCCGTTAGCATCTCTCTTAGTGATGGTAATACTTTTACCGAATTAAATAGCGTAAATAGATTTTCATAGATGGCATTTGTTTGGAGGGTTGTAGCTGATGGCATTGCGATGACCAATAAATCTCGCACTGTATCCATATTCCTAGCTTTGTACATATCAAGCGATACAATACGAACGCCATCTATGGAGCGATTTTGTAGTGATTTGCTATCATCTATAAAACATTTGATCTTATAGCTACTCTCTTTTAGCTCACTATATATCTTCATACCTGCACTACCTGCACCATAGATGACTACCGATTTTGTCTTGGTTGCACCTCTGTTTCTAGCGAAATAGTAACTATACATTGCTAGATTAATAAAAAATATAAAAACAAAAAGTTCAGAAAGCAAAAATGAGATTGGTATTTTTTTGTAAAAAAATGGCATATAGACAGCAAAAGCAGAGACAAAGACTATGCTTTTTAATAAAAAGCTCTTTTGTGTTGCCTTTGACCACGAGAGAGAATAGTCACGAAACAGCAACATAGAAGCAAATACTCTAGTGACAATAATCACCCATACAGGAAGCCACATAAAATTCCAGCTCTTGTGAGTGACGAAAAATATCCACCCAAAACTAGCAAATGTCAAAACAGCAATAGCCAATATATTCAATATTCGCTTATCCATATGCACTATGTGGTCAAATATTTTTTTTATCATTATCCAGCCATTTTTTTAGATGTGAAATTATACAATATATCTATATTTAAGTTGTTTAATTCACAATCTCCAACCTGCTCCCCATATCCGCCATACCACAAAAATAGACACTACTTGTCACTATTCCATCCACTCCAGCTTGTGCAAAGTCTTTTGCATTATTAATATTCACTCCGCCCGCTGCTAGTATTTTTACATTTGGATGATTTTTGTTTCTGTGTGATATTATCATTTTTAGATTCTCTATACTGCTCTTATCGACTTGCAACACATCTACTCCATGCTCCATCAATATAATCGCATCATCAATATTTTGTGGCTCTACTATTATCTTTTTCTCGACTGCTCTTCCCTTTATATCTTTAATAGCGTCATAAAACTCAGTATCATCTCTATAAATTTTCCTATGATGAGCAAACAAAAGTACAGTCTCTCCCAGTCCCAACCTGTGAGGCATAGCTCCACCACACATAATTGATTTTATACAAAACTTTTTTGCAAAAGGAAAATGTTTTCTAGTTACCAGTAGCTCACATCTGCTATTTACTTCATCTATTTGTGATTTCATATTATGAGCGTAAGTGGCTATTTTGCATGAGTACTCTAGTAGTAGCTGTGTTGCTCTCCATGCACTTTGTATATTTTCGTAACTCCCACTAAAACTCATGAGGGTATCTCCAGCTTTTGCTTTTGATTTTGATGGCAATACAAACTCCACCTTGCACCCTAATAGTTCAGCCACTCTAGCACTCTCTTCGCTACATGATACTATCACATCTTCTCTAGTGAAAATCTCCATTTTGGCATTTTTATTTGGCGCATCTTGCAAAGTGGTTGTCAAATCCAAATATGGCACATCTTCATTTATATACTCTAGTAGTTCGTTATCGTTTAGTTTAAACATTTATATCCTTTGAATCAATTCTCATTTAGCCATTTTTTTAGATGTGAAACGATACAATCGTCTAGGGTTAAATATCTTACGCCACAAAATATATCCAGCTACCACTCCAGCCACATCTGCTATTATATCCAGCAAGGATGGCTCTCTATTTGGCAAAAAGGACTGCACAATCTCAATTTGAACGGCTACTGCCAACAATAAAATTATTTTGTACTTGTTATTTGTAAGATTTCTAAATGATAACGATACAAGTAAATAAAGTGTCATAAATGCCACCATATGATTTAACTTGTCCCATCCAAGTGTAATGTTGTTTGTATTATTTGTCTGAAATGCTAACAACTCTATTGCAAAAAGAGTAAATAAAAATATGATTTTAAATGACGCTCTCAAACATCTATCCTTTTTTATTTAATTATAACATAAAATCAATATTTACATATTTATTGGTGCATTAGCAAACTGATTGGAGCGAACAAGTTAATTTAATTACATCCCCAGTTTGGTACTTTGAGCTATCGTCTACATTCATAGAGACAATGAAAGACCCCACAAGAAGAGTTAATCTATCCTCCTCTATCAAAATAACCTCACCGTACAACCCACTATTAACCCCAAAAATATTTATGGGTGTATCGCATTTGATTATAGCACCATCTTCTATCATTGCTACTCTATCGCTAAGCTTTATGGTTTCAGCTACATCGTGACTGACTAGAATGGCAGGTATTTTAAATTCCGTATGGATAGCTAGTAGTTCAGATTGTAGCTTTTCTCTCATGTCACTATCAAGAGCAGATAATGGCTCATCAAGAAGCAAAATACGAGGCTCTCCTATCAATGCCCTTGCTAGTGCAACTCTTTGTTTTTGCCCACCTGAAAGCTGATGTGGATAACTATTTGTTAGGTTTTCAAGCTCCATAAGAGCTAGAAGTTTATCTAAACTCTTTTTTTGCTCATCACTTTTACAGCCATAGAGGATATTGTTTTTCACACTCATCGTAGGAAATAGTGCATAATCTTGAAACACAAACCCCACTCCTCTTTTTTGTGGAGGTAGATTTATCTTGTCATTGAACCAAACTTCATCATTTACGATTATATGTCCACTCTTTGGTCTCTCAAGCCCTGCTATAAGTCTTAGAAGTGTGGTCTTACCTGCCCCACTCTTGCCAAATAGCGTTACAAATTCATCACTATCAATATGAAGTTTATAGTGTGCCTCTCTCTTGCCATTGGCAGTATCTAGGTCAATCTTTAGATCAATATCTATCATACCATCCCGCCTCTAATAGATTTCTTGTTAAGCGTGTAAACCAAAAGCAATATAACAAATGTAACCACAAAAAGAGTGAGAGCGTACTGATGAGCCACTGCATAATTGAGCGATTCTACCTCATCATAGATAGCGATACTAGCTACTCTAGTCTCATCAGGGATATTTCCACCAATCATCAAAATCACCCCAAATTCTCCTACAGTGTGGGCAAATGCAAGAACCATCCCAGAGATGAGACCATGCCTGATTGATGGTACTATAACCTTTCTCATGGTGGTTAATTTGGATTTTCCTAGCGTATATGAAGCCTCAAAGATACTTTTTGGAATTTGAGCCAACGCTGACTGAATAGGATGCACCATAAAAGGCAGACTAAACAACACAGAACCTACCACAAGACCCTCGAAACTAAAGACTAGCCTAATTCCATTATCAGTTAGAAATTTTCCAAATGACGACACAGGACTAAATGCCACCAGCATATAAAATCCCAAAACAGAAGGTGGAAGCACGAGAGGCATAGAGACAATTGTCTCTGCTACGCTTTTAAATCTTGATTTACCAAATGCCAAATATGAAGCTATCGGGATACCTATAATTAACAATATAACAGTAGTAACAGTAGCCAACTCAAATGTTAGCATCATCGTTTCTATAAAATCGTTATCCATCTAAGCTCCTAAAATCTATAGTTAGCTTCAAGTCGCATTTCACGATTTGAAGTCTCTATTGGATACGCTATCGTTGGCTTGTTGTCTTGATTCATAAATCTAGCCTTTAGCCAAACTCCTTTAAATTTACCATCAAGTTTTTGAACCATATCAAGATTCCATTGACTAGCATCACCATTTGCAAAGCCACGGTTTGTAGCACTACTATATGGTGTTTTGCTTTCGTCTCTATCGTATTTGCTATAGCTTAGATTTGCACTAAGACCGCTAATTATATCCTCGCAATCATAATCCAGCCCGATTTTATACGATTTTGTTCCTGCATTCCAATCTGTTTGTGTCATACTTCTAGTATATCCATTCGTTGGAAATCCACGCCATGGGGCTATCAAATCCCCATCACCAGAGGTCTTTGCACCCGCAATTAGTAGTTTTACATCTCCATGGTTCACAGTAGTACGCATCGCAATCAAATTAGTATCTATACTGTTATCACTATCCCCATTGTTGGCTTTTGGCAGTATAAATTCACCTGCTCCATTATCAAACTGCATTATTCCTATCGCACCCACGCCCACCACGGCATCTCCTAGCTCAAAGGCATAATTTGCCTCCAGCCTAGCCTGACTAACCAGCCCATTCCAGTGCATACCCCACGCTTGAAGCTCTAGGCTATCTATTGATTTATTCACAAAACCACCTACTAATACGCCATCAGAATCACCTTTTGTATCATCGCCTGTGTTGTAGTGAGTAGTATATTGTTTTCGAATGGAATTTGGTACATCTGATCCATCTGCCATATTCCCAAAATATATTTCCCCTCGCTCTTTAAAGCCATCCATATAGTCTAATTGTATTTTAGTATTAAGCACATCATTTGATACAATCTCTAACCCCTCTACTACGATTGGTATCATCTTTGTATCATTAGGTGTCACCCATGGATTTGTCATTAAAAATCGTCCAGCTTTTGTTTTGCTTCTAGCAAAATCATAGCCCAAATACGATTGTGCTAGTACTACATAACCCTCTCCATAAAACTTCTCACTTCCTGCCCTGCGGAACAGATCAAGGCTAGTAGTAGCAGTAGCCCCATCACTCTTGTCTGTCATCCCAAATGGATTAGAAGTAGCATAGACCCCAAGTCCCACGATAAAGCCATTTAGCGGAGCAGTTTTATAGAGCAAACTTCCTCCCACGGCTAGTCCCGTCGCATCTTCACCATTCTTTCCAGTTGCACTATTGTCATCCCAATCGGTTGAGAAATATTGAACCCTAACTCGTTTCTCCCATTTACCATCAGTAAATGCAGATGCCAAATCCTCTGCCCCATTAGAGTAGCTACTCATGCACAATAGCGTTGCTGTTATTAAACTTACTCTTTTCATCTACTAACCACTACTTTTTGTTCGGCAATTCATAGCCGTTAGTTTTTAGTATCTCTCTTGCTTTTAAAGAACTCATAAATTTGATAAATCTCCTTGCTGCTAATTGATTTTCTGGGCTACCATTTTTGAGTCCTACCATATTTTGGTCAATCATATTGTATGCCTTATGGTCAATCTCTACCCACTTGCCAATACCTTTTATCTCTGGTGCTAATACTATTGATTTCGCCATAAAGCCAACTTCTACTGCTTTTGTAGTCACATAGCTACCTACTTGAGATATGGATTCTGCGATTACCATTTTTGGCTTAGCCTTGGCGGATACTTTGTAATATCTCATAGCATTCATAGCTTCTATGCCGTATGGGGCAGTTTTTGGATTTGCGATTGCTATTTTTCTTACGCTTGGGTCGGCTACTATTGCTACTCCTTTGGATAGGTTTGCACCTGTATTACTCCACAATACCAATGTGCCTATCGCATATACTTCTGATGGCGTTGTAGTGAAGCCACCTTTTGCTAGTCTATTAGGATACTCACTATCAGCAGAAAGCATTACATCAAATGGCGCTCCACTCATGATTTGCTGTGTTAGTTTTCCAGATGCTCCTGTGATTATCTTCACATTAATACCAGAAGATTTTTTAAACTCTTTAGCTATATCCATCGCTGCATATTTTAGATTTGCTGCCGCTGCAACTGTGATAGTTTGTGCATTTGCCAGATACGAGCCCAGCAATAATCCAATAATTATTTTATTCACAAAAAACCTTTATATATATTTATACATAACGAATATCATTGTTTAAAAGTTGATTTCACCAAAAATAATAAATGCCGTTATATTTGAAATGATACAATGACAATACTTAAAGTTTTCAGATATTATTTTGTTGATTAGCTACTTATCAAGCTTTTAGGATATGATGGTAAAAAGGACACATATGAAATTTAGTGCAGGAAAATACAAAAGCATAAACAGAGAAAACATAAATGAGATGGTACTAGCATTCTATACAAAAATACTGCGTGAAGATAATGATGTCTCAAAAGTATTTGTTTCCATACTGGGAGATGAAATACATAGCCAATTATGGCGTGAGCATATAGAGATATTGACTAACTTTTGGGCGATGATAGCCATAGATGACACAACATATAATGGTAACCCGCTTAGACCTCATCTATCCTTGCCATTAAAAAGAGAGATGTTTGGCTCTTGGCTAAGTATGTTTTTTGAAACTATCGATAGTCTGTATGAGCCAAGACTTGGTGCAGTATTCAAAGATAGGGCAGAAATTATTGCTGGGAATTTTATGAGGAATATGCGTTTATAGATAGCACAAAAGTGTGCCACAAAAGGCATCAAGTTAGAAATTATATCCTAAGCTCACACCAAATTCATTTGGACTTGCTGAATCACTAATTCCATATTTGTAATTTGCCATCGCAAACCACTCGCTATTGATAGGTAGATATGCCCCAACTCCAACTGTTCTAATATTATCTGTGCCAGAATAGATACTGTCTGAGTCTGCATAAGATAGACTAAAAGAGCTATTTTTTGGTCCCATGTATCCTAATCCACCATAAAATGAGTTTGTATTTTGATAGGTTGCTACATTTGGAACATCTGTATCGTTTATTGCTGTATATCCATATCCACCAAATATATTTATTTTTTCATCAATATTGTATTGTGCAGAGATATTTGCAGTGTAGTCTGTGGCTTCATTATTATATCCTGTTGAATAAGTTGGGAATATTATTCCAACTCCTGTTTTGACCATTAGCTTATTTGACGGCTTAAATGTATAATATCCTGCTAGCATAGTATCGCCCATACCGCTACCATTGTCAATATTGCCAGATGCTTTGAGATATGAAGTTAAAAATTGTGCTGAAAAATTACCGCTATAAACATCGGCCTGAAGCGTTGCAGCCGATGATGATGAAGCTCCTATGATATTTGGATTTGCATCAGAATAATTATATCCCATTATTACATCATAATTTATTTTGCTATATAGTGATTTTGTAGTACATCCACGAGAGTTTACCAAATCACTAAAAGGAGTATTTGGACATTTATCATTTTGGTCATCAATTCCATCAAAATCACTGTCGCTAGCCGCATGTAAAGATAGTGTTGAAGTCAAAAATATAACGGGTATAATTTTTTTCATTTGTAAGCCTTTTATTTATTTATTTTGGGAGAGCCATATGAACCAATGCCACCAGCACTCCCCCCTCTCATTGGTTGAGTAGAAAATTGATATTGCATTGCAGAGCCATTATTTACACCGACTCCCATTTTATTTTGTAGCTTCTGAAGTGCTATGCTTCTTTGCTCTTTATTCATATTTGCAAGCTTTATTTTAAGAGCGTTCATAAGTTCCATACGCTTATCTTTTGGTGCTTTCATTATTTGTGCAATTTGATTATCAATGGAGACATCACCATATGCATTTATAGCAAAAAACATAGCAAAAAAAACTATTAAAAATCGCATCAATTATCCTTTCTCGAATTTGATTTTATCTCATAAGCGTTATCGAAGTGTTAGCGATGAGAAATCAAAGCTAAATTGCGTTCCTTGACCTATAATACTTTTAACATCAATGGTTATTTTAAGATCATCACATATCTTTTTAACCACATGCAAGCCAATACCTAAACCTCGTTCATGCTCTTTATAGAAGCGTTCAAAAATCTTTTTTGGCTCTTTTATTCCAATGCCATCATCATCAATGTGTAGCATTTTTCTACTTGCGTCTATCCGTATCCAAACTGTTCCAATATCTTTGCTATATTTGGCTGCATTTCCAAGTACATTATCAACAACTATGGTTATAGCATCACGATTTGTATTAATCATCATAGTCTCACTGGTGTAATCAAAGTCAAATACAACATTTGGAAATGAATACTGCAATGCACTAACTCTCTCTTTTAATAGCTCATGCAAATCAAATATCTCTTTTTGAGATGGATGACCTGCTAGATAGCTTTTTAAATTATTTCCAAGCAAAACTATTGTTTCTATACTCTGCTCTATTCTTTTTATTTTTTTGGCTTCGCTAGGTGGTGTTTTCAGAAGACTTGTATTGAGCCTTAGGCTAGATAATGGCGTATTTAAATCATGTATCATATCACGACTAAACTCTTCGGTTAGATTCAATGCTTTTTTAAGCGGATAAAGTGCATAAAATGAAAAGATGATAGAAAGAATAACCAAACAAATTAATGTAATCATAAAATACTGAAATAAAGTCTTAGCTACTTTAGTCAAGCGAACATCAAATAACTCTTTAGAAACATGGAGCTTCATTGCGTATTTATCGCTAGGGATAGAAAACAGTGCATAATACCCTGTGTCATCTTTTTTGAGACTATAGGATATTTCTGAATCTAGTGAAACAAAATCAAATGTAAACTGTTTGCACTGAAAATCAAGGCTACACAGCTTCATTTCATTAAAAATTTCTTCTTCTAGTGCATGTTTGTTTTGTTTATATTCAAACCAAAAAACCAAAGAGCTTGCTATAGATAATGAAATGAAAAAAATCAAAAAACTTTTTATAAATGATTCTTTTTCTGCACTACTCAAGACGATATCCAACTGCTCTAATATTTTGTATCTTCCAGCCTGTGGTTTTCTTTAGCTTATTAATAGCAACACGCAATGCACTATCACTGGGATGCTCCATAAGCTCAAAAAGATTTTCTTTTAAAAGTGTCTTGCCTATGTTTTGGATGAAAATTCTTAAAAGCGGAAGCTGAACATCTCCAAGTGTAATTAGCTGATTGGCTCTTCGTACTTCATTGTTTTGTGGATTGAAGCAGATCTCATCATGCTCTATTGTCATATTTGATTTTGCGATTTTCGCCTCAATCCTAACAATAAGTTCTTCTGGAAAAAATGGTTTTTTAATATAATCTTCTGCTCCTAATTTAAACCCTTTGGTAATTGAAACCATATCACTCAATGCACTAATAAATATAACTCGTGTATCATCACCAGCATCTCTAAGCTCTTCAAGAACCTTTAGTCCATTAAGTTTTGGAACATTAATATCTAAAATATAAAGATCAAAAACCGTATCAAATGTGGCATCCGAAGCCTCATGCCCATCTTTAGCCCAAAACACTTTATGCCCAGCATCATTTAGCATCTCTTCAATCGTCTCACCCAAAAGAGTATCGTCTTCTAATAATAAAATTTTCATACAAAAACCTCATTTCCCATATTACTAGTAATATTATAACTATTTTTAAAATATTTCATAATAAATACTTTAAAAAGCATTATATCCGAGGGAAGGGAGAAACCCTCGAATAAGATTAACGGAAACGACCGCCACCCATTGACATTGGATTACTCATTTGTGAACCCATTTGACCACCCATTCTAGTTTGAGCTTGGGTACGAGCTTGTGTACGAGTTTGTGTACCTACTGAATTTAGCTTTGCAGTATCTTTAAATGCCGCAAGCTCTTCTGCACTCATCAATGAAACTCTAGATTTCATTTCAGTTTGATATGCAGTTCGATCTTCAACAGCCACAGTACCTCTTAGTGCTTGCAATTCTGTTGTTGTCATAGTAGTATAGTCTACCGCAAATGCACCAGCAGTAGCCAATCCTAAAACCGCTAGTATTGTTAATGTTTTCATAATTTATCCTTTTGTGTTTTATTTTATCTAGAACAAACAACTCTAAATTTCAAAGTTGTTTGTGTTTCGATAGTCGTATTATCACACAGAAGCATTAGTGAACAATTAGCAGGCTTTTATAATTAGTAACTTCTTGTGCTTTGATTATGCACCACTATACTATGTCTCTTTATTGCACTATTTTTTAATATTGATGACTTTTCATTTGCCCTTCTTGGTGTTGCTGAAACTCTTTAGGGGATATTTTACCGTTTTTGTCAATATCCATCTCACTAAATGATGGTGCTTGGTTCGCATGTTTCATCATTTTGCCTTCCTGTGCATTTTGTGTCATTCGTTTGTTACGTGCTTCTTGAAGTTCGCTTTCCATGATATATCCATCACTATTTAAATCAAAGTCACTAAATTTAGGCATGTTCATCATAGATTTTCTTCCATTATTCATCATTCCACCTCTATTTCCGTATCCGCATGCATTTCTCATCTGTTGCATATGTTGAGATTTATGTTTTTGGAATTCCTTCGGTGATATCATCCCATTCTTATTGGTATCAATATCAGCAAATGTAGGCATTCTCATTTTGTTTTTTTCCATACACATGTTTCTGTTTGATTTCATATAATTCTGTCGTTCGACAGGAGTCATGCTTTTCATACGCTTTTGCATCTCCTGCTGGAAAGCTGGACGATTATCAATATCTACTGTCCCACGCATATTCATAAGTTGTTCTGTACTCATTTTAGAATAATCAGTTGCCATTGCCACACAAGCCATAACGGCTATCAGTACCACTTTTTTCATTATTAATCCTTTAAAGTATTGAATTTAACCCCAACTAAATGATTTTTATCGTCCAAAAGGAGTCAATAATAATTATAGCATATATGAGTATGAATTTTGTGCGTAATTGTTGGCTAAAAACAAAATATGGCAAATCGCTACTAAACCCCTATCAAGATATCATCGTAATCAATAGATATATAAGCTTTATTAGTTAGACCGAGCTTGGAGATTTCTCTTTTGTTTACTACTGCGATTATTCTTATGCTTTGTCCTATTGACATCGCCAATTCAACGCTCTCCTCATAACTTTTAAACTCTACAACATCTCCCGTTAAATCATTTGATAGCTTGACTCTATTTGTTTTCACATGTTGCAGATGACCAACCTTTACATCGCTTGATTTTATTACAGCATATACTGAACTGCCTATCTCTATACCCATATCCATCATAGATTTTTTCGTGATAGTGGCTTTTAGCTCGGTTTGAGAGTCCATAGCCAGGGTTAGTGTACATTTTGGTTCTTCTATCTCTATGGTTTTTACTTTGCATGGTATTTGGTTTCTAGCACTTGTACTTAGAAAGCTCCTAGACATAATACCAGCTAGTTTCTCTGGGTCATCGCCAGCAGCTGCAAATCTATCCATAAATTCTCTATGAAGCTCTCCAAATCTCTCAAAAAGAGCTATCTGCTCATGTGCATATGGAGTCAATATCGTACCGCCACCGCCTTTACCACCAGTGGTTCGCTCCACAAGTGGATATGAGGCTAGTGCGTTCATGGAGTTTAGCCTCTCCCACGCTGCTTTATAACTCATCTTCATCTCTTTGGCTGCTTTGTTTAGTGAGCCATAAACCTCTATTTGCTTAAGCAACTCTACCCTACCCCTGCCTAGGTAGTTTTGGTCATCTTTCTCTAGCCAAAAATTTCCGTTAATGTTGAGCATTTTTCATACCTTCATAAATATCCTTCAAACATGCTACAAAATGCGGATGGGCATTTGGTGCTTTAGCCACACGATAATCCATTATCCCGACCTCATGGGCTATCTCTCTATACTCAATACCCAGCTCACACTCTGTCTCTGAATTATCAACTGTAAATGCGATGGGATAGACTAGCACTTTTTTGCCGCCAAAGCTCTTCAGCGTGTCGTCCATATATGGTCGTAGCCACTCAATTGGTCCAAGCCTAGACTGATATGCCAAATGTATATCGGCAAAATTCAAACCCGCCAATTTTAGCATATCTTTAGTAGCTTCAACGCTTTGTATTATATGGCTCTGATACATATCCCCAGCATTTACGATATTCATAGGTAGCCCATGGGCTGAGAATAGTAGCTCAAACTCACCAGCATTATCTCCATTCATCGCCTCTTTGATACGCTCTACCATTGAGCTTATATACATCGGGTGGGCTTGGTAACTATCTAGAGTTTTTATCTTCTCTGTAATGCCTAGCTTTTTGGCAACTTTATATATGTCATCATCACTTGAAAGAGTGGTAGTGCTAGAGTGCTGAGGATATAGTGGAATCGCATATATCTCGTCCATATCTACAAGCTCACTCATCACTTCATATGCAAACGGTGGTGTGTAACGCATAACCATATGCACACTAGCATCTACCTCACATGAAAGTGCATCTACTAGCTCTTTTGTGTAACCTACTATTGGGGACTTTCCACCAATGGCTCTATAATTCTCCTTTGCACTCTCTAGTCTATTGGCAATTATATATTTTGATATTCCAAGTCTAATTGGCTGTGGGGCTGCTATGATACGACTGTCGTTAAACATATTGTGCAAAAAAACTTCAACTTCGTCTATATTATTAGGACCACCCATATTCATTAGTAATATCGCTCGTTTCATATTTGCCTTTTTTGTTTATGGTATCGAATTATTTGTTAATAATTTGTATGATATGATTGCACTATATCAAATTTGGAGACTTTATGAAGACAAAATTAGTCGTTTCATCTATATTATTTGTCTCCATAATGCTATTAACTGGTTGTGCCAAGAAACCGGACATAGCACTAAAAGAGGCACTAGCAAAAAGCAACACCGCCACAAGCTACAATACCAAAGGTGAGTTTAAAATAGATAGACTAATAGTCAAAACACTTCCCCCTCCTACAAAAAAATACAACCCTCAAGATATGATAGATGTACTAAAAGTCAGTAGTATATCATATGACGCTGCAGTAGATGAGACAAATGCAAAAGTTGAATCCATCGTCACATTCAAAACCAAATACGATGGAATAGATATGAGCATGAAGGTTCCTATTTTGGTTGATTTTAGAAATGAAACACTATATATAGGAAATTCTTTTATGGTTTCTATCTTGTCGTTGGCAACAAAATATGATAAAAAAATGAAACCAAAAACTAAACAAGAAATTGAAAAAATCAAGGAAATATTCTCAAAGTACGAAAGTACCAAAATAGACCTATCTAGAAATGGTGAAATTTTTAAACAAATTAATACAAAAAAATATGCCAAAACAAAAAAAGATAAAGATAATCTAAAAAAAATCCAAGAGCACTTAGTACTAAACGAAGAGTTGTTTAGAAAGCATATTGCTCTAGACAAAAAAGCTAGTACTGAAATCATAAACGATATAAATGCAACATCATTTTCATACAGCAAGACAAAAATTGCTAATAGTGACAAAACGGTACAAATATCACTTGATAATAATCAAACGGCTAAGCTAACATCATCTATGATTAATGCGACAATAGAGATGATTACTGCTGATAAAAATCTAAAACCAGAAATAGATAAATCCAACTTGACAGCTAGGATAGAAACAATTACTAATGTTATTTTTGCAATTATTAACACAAATACGATTATAAGAGTCGGAATTGATAAAAATGGATACATCCAGCAATTCGATACAAATCTTGAAATAAGTGACAAAAAAAATGAAATAGCAAACATATCATTATCATCTAATATCACATACAGTAACTTTAATAATGCAAAGTTTACTATGGATGTCAGCGACACCAGCAAACAGATAGATGCAATAAATCTATTTGAGAAATTACAAGCGATAGATGGAGTGAAAAAGAAAACAACAAAACGAAGATAGCAATATCTTCAAATATTTATTAATTTAACTCTAAAATTCTACTTTAACCAACTTTTAGCTAAAATCACGCAATTACAATAATTAATTTACAAGCAAAAGGCAACAAATGAAAGTAACAGTAACAAAAGTAGATGATGCAAACATAATCATGAGTGCAATAATACCAAAAGAGCAAATAGACAAAAACATAGATAAAGTAGCAATAGATGCTGGCAAACATATGAAGGTTGATGGCTTTAGAAAAGGTAAAGTACCAGCTCATGTAGTGAAAAAACTTCATGGTGACAAACTAACTCAAGACGCAGAAGCTGAAGCTCTTAGAGAAGTTATGAACGAGGGAAGCAAAGAAGCTGGACTAAAACCAGAAGAGCTTATTGGCGAACCAACATTCAAAAAATTTGAAAAAACAGATAGTGGCATAAATGTAGAGATTGAAGTATCTATCAAGCCTACAATTGAATTGGGTGACTATAGCGATTTAGCACCGAAATTTGATATGCCAAAAGTAGAAGATGCAGAGGTTACAGAGAGATTAGAAGGACTTGCAACTTCACAAGCTCCATTTTCTAAAATCAAGAAATCAAGAGCATTAAAAAATGAAGATATGGCGGTAATGGATTTTGCTGGTAGCATAGATGGTGTTCCTTTTGATGGTGGTACAGCTGAGAAATTTAGCCTTCGTATTGGTTCTGGTCAATTTATCCCTGGATTTGAAGATCAAATGATAGGTATGAAAATGGACGAAACAAAAACTGTAACAGTTACTTTCCCTGAGTCATATGGTGCAGCTAATCTAGCTGGCAAAGAGGCTAATTTCGAAGTAACACTTCACGAAATACAAATAAAAGAAGTTCCAGCTATCGATGATGAACTAGCCAAAAAACTTCTTCATGGTGCAGAGGGTGCTTCTCTAGAAATGCTTAAAGATAAAATCAAAGATCAACTAGAGAGAGAAAAAATCTCTAAACTTTATAACGATGAGCTAAAACCAAAAATTGTTGATGCACTTGTAGCTAAATATACTTTTGCACTGCCAAACAACATTGTAGAGCAAGAGATAGATGGCAAAATCAACCAAAGAGCATCTCAAATGAGTGAAGAAGAGCTAAATGGATACAAAGAAAATCCAGAAACAATTGAAACTCTAAGAGCAGAAGTAAGAGAAGAGGCTGAGATGAGTGTGAGAGCTACATTTGCCGTGGATGCATTAGCACGCGCAGAAAAAATCACTGTAAATGATGATGAAGTATCTCAAGCACTATATTATGAAGCAGTAATGTCAGGTCAAGACCCACAAAAAGTAATGGAGTACTACACTCAAAACAATCTTCTTCCAGCAGTAAAAATGGGTATAATAGAAGACAAATTGTTTGGTAAACTTCTAGGAATTGAAGCGTAATCAAAGAGTAGCCAAAGAATATCAAGGTCACGAGAGCCTTCGCACGAAGAACTAATTTTGGACTTTGTTCAAAATTTGAGAATAATAAAATGGAGCATAATAATGGTAATACCTTATGTAATAGAAAATACAGGCAAGGGCGAACGAAGCTATGATATATACTCAAGACTTCTAAAAGATAGAATAGTAATGCTAAGTGGCGAGGTAAATGACCAAGTAGCATCATCTATCGTAGCTCAGTTTTTATTTCTAGAAGCTCAAGACCCTGATAAAGATATATATTTTTATATCAACTCTCCAGGTGGAGTGGTCACAAGTGGACTTAGTATGTTTGATACCATGAACTATATTAAACCTGATATTGTCACTATCTGTATAGGTCAAGCGGCCTCTATGGGTGCATTCTTGCTAGCAGCTGGCACAAAAGGCAAAAGATATGCTCTACCGAATGCTAGAATAATGATACACCAACCATCAGGTGGTGCACAAGGTCAATCAACAGATATTCAAATACAAGCCAAAGAGATACAACGCCTAAAAGATACTCTAAATGAGATACTTGCAAAACAAACAGGCAAAGATGTCAAACAAGTAGAGCTTGATACAGAGAGAGATAACTTCATGTCTTCAGTTGAAGCTGTTGAGTATGGACTTATTGATAAAGTTTTGGAGCAAAGTCTGTAATCATGTTGCGTGAAATTGTAGTATATCCAGACAAGAGACTAAAGCAGATTTCTGATGAAATTACTGCATTTGATAATTCTTTGCACACCTTGCTTGATGATATGTACGAAACAATGATAGCCAAAAATGGCGTAGGGCTAGCCGCTGTGCAAGTGGGCGAAGCTATCAGGGCATTAATCATAAACATCCCCATGAAAGACAAAGAGCGAGGCGAAGATCAACCTCGTGAAAACACATTAGAGATTATTAACCCTAGATTTATCACTTGTGAAGGCAGTACCATCTTTAATGAAGGATGCCTTAGCGTTCCAGGAGTGTATGAAGATACAGCTAGGTATGAATATGTAAAAGTCGTATATCATGACAGACACGGAAATGAACAAACTATCGAAGATGATGACTTCCTAAGTATCGCTATCCAACATGAAGTTGACCATCTAGACGGCAAAGTGTTTATAGAAAAACTATCATTTGCCAAACGCAAAAAATTTGAAAAAGAGTGGAAAAAAAGAGATAGAGCGTAGTCTAGCTTTTGATTGCCATCACTTTGCCAAATATGCTATAATTTTCGAAGTGGCTAACTATTGGAGCGATACTTTCTCTAATAATTTTTTGGTTCATAAAAAGAGACGAAGTCTAGTCAAACTACTAAAGCTATGACGAGCAACTCACATGCGATACTCCAGCTATATCAAATAACTCAAATGGTTTTATGCGGTAGTATTTCTCCTCTATCTCTTTGGATTGTTCATCGTATGGCTTTGTCATAACCTCTTGTAGTTCTCTGATTAAGGTATAATCTCCACTACTTGCTTGCTCATATGCAGGAACCAAAAACCACTCTCTTAGGGTATATTTAGGATTGACCCGTTTCATCTGCTCGGATATTTTTTCACGGGATTCAGGTGTCGTAGCACCTGCGAGATATCTCCATTTTTTCAACCATTCCGACCATTTTTTTAAGACATTTTCATCAGTTTTCACATTGTTATAAAAACTTTTTTTAAGCGTGTCTATATCATCAGGTATATGTGATAATTCCCGAAAAAATAGCGTATAATCTAGAGAGGTTTCTCTCATTAGCATTACAAGTTCATTGAATAAATCATCATCAAAGGCATGCAATCCTAGCTTAGCACTCCACATCTCTTGCATTTGTGTTTGCATCACTGTGGCAAATCCATTTCGTATCTCTTCTAGTCGTGCCAGAGCATTTTCATCTAACAATGGCTCTATCGCCCTACAAAACATAGCAAAGTTACGCTCGGCAGCTTGGGGTTGATTGAAAAACGAGAAGTGAACCCCACCACCAGTCCAAGGCTGATATTTTGGGTCAAACATATCTATAAATCCAAACGGACCATAATCAAGTGTGAATCCACCTGCTGCACAGTTGTCACTGTTGAAATTCCCTTGACAGTAGCCCACACGAATCCAATCTGCCACCAAAGATGTGAGGCGACTACGAAACTCAGTTGCAAGCAAAAGCACCTTTTCTCCTATTGACAAATGCACATCAATGATTTCACTATATTCACGCTCAATCAAATGCAACACTATCATTTCAAGCTCTTTTCTAGCATTAGGATGCTCATTTTTACGAGCGCGACGACCAAAAAGCTCTATCTGTCCCACTCGTAGAAACGATGATGCTACTCTTGTAGTGATGGCGACAGCTTCATCTATCATCACTTCAGGATCCCTGGAGTGTGAACCTTGGTTAAACCATGGTCGTTTTACCATTTCTGTGCTAGAAGTATATAGACTTAATGATCGTGATGTGGGAATACCCAAAGCGTGCATATGCTCTTGTGCCAAAAATTCACGAATGCTAGAACGCAATACAGCACGACCATCAGCACCACGACAGTACGGTGTCTTGCCACCACCCTTTAGTTGCATCTCGAGTCGTTGGTCATTGATCACCCCTTCAAATATTGAAACCGCACGACCATCGCCATATCCATTGCCGTCGCCAAATGGGCATTGCTGATAGTACTCAGTACCATAGATGGATAGTGCATAGCCTGTTGCCCAGCCAACCTTTCTAAGTGGTGCAGGAACATTGGATAAATCTCCAGAAAACATACTAACAAAGTCAGGTGACTTTGCTAGGCTATCATCAAAACCCAGTTCTTTGAAAAAAATTTTACTGTGTGCGATATACTTTGGGTTTTGCATTGGCGTTGGATTTACAGGGACATAGTGTCCACTAAAGACTTGCCGTGGCGCATGGTCAACACCATTTTCTTTTGCATCTGGGTCACTTTTTAGTCCATCCATAAGGGAATAGTCTGCTAGTTGTGCTAGGTCGCTTAGTGTTTTGATAGCT
Organism: Arcobacter nitrofigilis; assembly: GCA_022736375.1. Classification (GTDB taxonomy): domain Bacteria; phylum Campylobacterota; class Campylobacteria; order Campylobacterales; family Sulfurovaceae; genus BN30871. The sequence continues at coordinate 22,262 of DZCE01000022.1, forward strand.
TTCATAATTTTTCTTTATTTTGGAAATGTAAAATACTAGATTTAATATTTTAATTATTTCATAATACACAAATTTATTAAATTCTACATTACAATTTTTGATTAACACCCAAAGCTCAAAAGGTACGAGGTTTAGCTGGGATAATTCTTTTTTTAATGTCATACATTTTTAGATACTCATCTATTCTAGCTCCAAGTTCCTTATCGCTTAGGGTTGATTTTTCTTTTACGCCTCTATTCATCAAAAGACCTTTTGGTAGCATTGACTTTTGCTTAGTTGGATTTTTGAGAAAATTAACCATAGCTCGTTTTATATCCTCATGACTACTATATTCCATGAGGTATCTTTTGTATATCATATCCATAGGAAGACCACTTTGTTTATGGCATTTTAGGCAATCATTATCAAAATTATTAGCAAATAAACTAGTGGTTAAGAGTAAGGGTATTAATATTTTCTTTACCATTTTATCTCAACCTTTGTTGTTTTGTTTAGAGTTGAGCTTAACTTTATATCCAAATCATATATTTTTACGATTTTAGCAACCACGCTAAGCCCTATGCCAAATCCACCGACACTCCTATCAAACCTCTTAAATCTATCCATTGCATATTTTATATCTTTTCCACTTATTCCCATGCCGTCATTTTCTATCGAAAAGTACCCCTCCTCGCAAACTATGATTATATTGCCATCTAGTTTGTTGTATTTTATGGCATTTGAGAGCAAATTATCAAACATTCTAGCAAAATGGTACCCATCTATTTTGCACTTTGTATTGCTAGAGATATTGGCCCTGAGCTTTACTCTTTTGCTTTTTATAGATAATCTGAAATACTCTATTCTCTCTACGATAATATCACCAATATCAACATCTTTTGAAGTTACCACAATATCTTTTTGGAATTTCAAGAAAACCAAATCTTTATAAATACCATTTAGTGTTTTTGAGGCTATCTCTATCCTATCAAATGATGTTTGTATCTCTTTTGATTTTGGTATATCTTCTATGAGTTCAATATTTGAGAGTATTGTGTGAATTGGTGTATTTAGCTCATGCGTTGTATCTTTTATGAAATCATCAAGCACCGTATAAGCATCTTTAAGTGGTCGCATAAACAACCTGCCCAGCAGATAAGAGGCAAGAAGTATAATCAAAAATGATGCAAGAAAAAAATAAATAATTTGCTTTTGTAATTTATAAATAGGTGCCCTGTTTATATCAGACTCCATCATCAAAAAAGCTGAACCTAGGAAGTGTGGTGATACAGTAGTGACAAAATAGCTTTTTTCTCCACTTATCCAAAACACCTTATCTGACTTTGGCAGTTTTAATAATTTTGGAGCTTTGAATGTTGCATAAATTAAGCTCTTTTTATTATCATATATAGCACTCTCAAATTTCTTATCAATTGGATACTCCACATCATCACCTGAATTTTGATGTGCAAATTTTAACTCACCCACAAACTCTTTTGACCAGCTATCCATCTTATCTTTTTGTCTGTTTTCAATATTGCTCATCTCGTGATGATAATAAAATAAAACGGCAATAACGATGAGCAACATAGTGGAAACTATGTAAATACCTATAAACCTATAAAGTGATTTTCGTTCAGCTACCAGCATAGATATATCCTATATTTTTGATAGTTCATATAAAATACAAGTAAGCAAAATTCTTTTATATTTTATACTTTCTTAGAAAAAAGATTTGTAAATTTATCAAAAAACTCTTTTACCTCTCTACTTGCTTCAAGAGTCACTTTTTCCATACTATCTTTTGAATTTTTAAACTCTTTTGTAAATTTTTTTCTATTTTCACTCCAAAAATCTTCACTTTCAAGTTTTGCAAGATGGGCTTTGAGCATCGTTGTATCTATAGTCGTTTGAGCTTTTGATAAAAATTGAGTAGAAAAATGATCCAAGTCATCTTTTATCGTTGCCAATTTATCTCTAGCCTCCATCAAAGCAAGATTTGCTTTAAGTTTTGCTTCATCACTTTTTGTATCAAAATTTTCAAAATTTTCTTTTAACTTATCACTCAAGCTCTCAAAAGCCGATTTGATTTTCTCAAGTGCTTCTTTACTCTCCTCTTTTATATCACCACTTGCATCTTCTATCCTGTCTTGAATAGACTTCATCGCTTCTTTAGATTTTTCAATCGTCTCTTTAAAATCAACCTTCATCGTTTAACCTTTGTAGTTTATTTTTTACTTCTAAATTATAGCATATTTTCGATTATGAAATAAATCTATAAAACAAATAATTAATTATCCGGCTTTACCACATTCTTGTGCTTACAATAAGTTTCGGTATGATATTATATACAGTACGAGATTCAGTTAAAAGTGAGGTTTTCAGAATGGATAATCAAGTTTTAATATGGCTTGTTGGTGTGATTGCTTTTTGCATGGTCTTTATGATGGGTATTTTTATATGGATTGGTATATATGTGATAAAAATAATGAAGCACGCAAATAGTCTTGTGCTTTCTTCACAAAACAATCTTTCTCATTTATCAACTCAAGCAGAACAGATTATGAATGATATAAAAATGGAGACCAAAATACTTGCATATCAAGTTTCTGGTGATATTTCGAGGTTGACAGTTGCCACTTTTGTGGTTGGAACTTTGTATAAATTTCTTAAGAAAAAACTTAATTCAGAGGATATAAAATGAACGAAAATAATTTGATAAAATTTTTGTTAGGAACAGCAGTAGGTGGTGTTGGTATGTATTATATACTAAAACATCAAGATGAAATAATGGATAAAATCAATCAATTAGAAAAAGAATATAAGATGGATGCTGAGAATTTTGTAGGGTCGGCAAAAGACAAATTACAAGCATTAACAAAAAGCATACAATCTAAACTTGAGGAATTCAAAGACGATACTATCATGAATAAAAATGAAAGCATAGATGCAATTATGGAAGAGTTAGAACATTTGCGCAAAGAAGTTACAAAGTTTAAAGCTTAGGACTACATATGTCTATTCAGCTATTAACATAGATATATCCTATGTTTTTAATAGTTTTTATCGCATCTTTGCCTATATGATT
>DZCE01000002.1 GCA_022736375.1 Arcobacter nitrofigilis
TTTATCCTTTAAGTCACTTACATTAGGAATGTTATTTAATACATTGACACCCTTACCCTTTAAGTCACTTATTTTGGTACCGATTGTATTAGAAATGTTATTTAATACATTGGTGCCCTTATTCTTTAAGTCACTTATATTAGGAATGTTATTTAATATATTAACACCTTTATCCTTTAAGTTACTTATTTTTGTACCGATGGTATTATCCTCATATTCTAAAGTAGCTCTTAATAAATAACGGAGGTCGCTTAATAAATCAGTACTATTTTGAAATAGATAATTTATATTTTCATTTCTATCATCCTTATTCGCATTGATTTCTTTAGGAAGATGGTTTATAGCATCAGTAGTTTTAAGGTTTACGTTGCTTACCCCGATACGTTCTATATCCAAATATACACTTGATATATCTTTACCTTGATATCTTTTATCCTTTATTCCAAGATTTATACCTATATCACCTTTTGAATTATCTATCTTAGTGTAGATTTTATTAGAAATATTACTTAATGCATTAGCACCTTCTTTCTTTATATCGTTTACTTTGTCCTTTAAGTTATTCTTCATATTTTGGATTTTATTATCCATCTTTTCTGTAACATCAAGATAGGTTTCTACTTTATCTTTTAAGTTATCAGAAATATCAGTTACTATACTAACACCTTTATCCTTTAAGTTACTTATACCGGCCATACCAATATATTTATCCTGTTTATTGTCAGCTATATTAGTATCATTATCTTTTGTGCCATTTATTTTAGTCGTGGCCGGGTAGAAGATATCGCTTAATATATTAGTACTATTATACTTTATGTAATTTATTTTATCCTTTATGCCGTCTAATTTAGCATCGATTGTATCGGGAACGATTCTTAATATATCAGCACTTTTATCCTTTATATCATTTACTTTAGCATTGATTTTATTAGGGATATAGTTTATTATATCAGAACCTTTATCTTTTAAGTCCTGTATCTTATTATCTACATTCTTTAATTTAGAATCGGCCACGGTACCGTAGGTTTCTATTTTATCCTTTATATCATTTACTTTAGCATTGATTTTATTAGGGATATAGTTTATTATATCAGAACCTTTATCTTTTAAGTCCTGTATCTTATTATCTACATTCTTTAATTTAGAATCGGCCACGGTACCGTAGGTTTCTATTTTATCCTTTATATCATTTACTTTAGCATTGATTTTATTAGGGATATAGTTTATTATATCAGAACCTTTATCTTTTAAGTCCTGTATCTTATTATCTACATTCTTTAATTTAGAATCGGCCACGGTACCGTAGGTTTCTATTTTATCCTTTATATCATTTACTTTAGCATTGATTTTATTAGGGATATAGTTTATTATCTCCGAAACTTTATCTTTTAAGTCCGGTATTATACCATTTGGGTCATCCAGTTCGTCAGCGATTGCATATGGAATATAGTTTAGTATATCGGAACTTTTATCTTTTAGGTATCTTATTTTGGAATTGATTACTTCGTTATATGTCGCTATAGTATCCTTTACGTTATTCACCTTGGTTTCAATTGCATTTGGAATATAGTTTAGTATATCGTAACCTTTATCCTTTATGTCTTGTATTTTTTCCTTAAAGTGTCCTATTTTAGTATCTATAATATTTGGTCCGAAGTCTAACGCATTAGTACCGCCATGCGTTCTCGTATTTGTTAGTGGGGTGTCGACTATATGACTATAATTAGATTTTTTATCAACTATGTTATTATTAGTCACATCACTTGTAGAATCTAAGGTGCTCCCCTCGCGAATATTGTTAATTTTCGGTTTAACAACACTATCTTCTTTTAGGAACGCCGGCATCTTGTCCATACCATAATAGCTGACAATTTGCGGTATCCCTAATAACGTGGCTGTTAGTTTGTTCTTATCAGCTATCGTAGGGGCCTCTTTTATCTTCTTCATAAGATCATTATAGGTTGTTTTAACCCATGATGTAACCTTATCAGACGCGACACTTTCACTATCGACAGGTTCTGGGATTTTCTTATCTTCTCCTATTGATTTGAATAATGTTTTATTACTATTATACAGCTCCGTATTCTTGTTTTTTTCTTTGATCTGATTATTAATTCCTATTTTCTTATATTTATCTATTCTGGATATAGCCTGATCTAGACTTAAGTTAGCTTTTATATCCTCGACTTTACGCATAGCCTTATCAGTCTTGTCGTCCATTTTTCCTATTACAACGTGGGTATGAATGGCTTTCGCGAGGTCATCTCCAAACACAGGTATATATTTGACTACCCCTTCTAACGCTACTAAACCTTTAGTAGTTACGGATAAATCTTTGTTTTTTATGTCCGTGAATATTTTAGTTGCCGTATATGCTATACCACCTGCGGCGGCAGCTAAAGCTATTCGTAATGCACCTTTCGCTCCTAATGAGTTAGCTAATCCCGAAAGTCCTTGATTTAATCTACTCATCGTTTGAGTGAGCCTGTTACTACTACTTGTAGCATTTCTAGTTCTTCGTCGTCTTCTAGAGGCACTTGACCCTATGCCACTACCACCGAAACCTAACCCCCTCGGTAGCCTGGATAACGCCACTATACCGGCGACACCAGCTAACATGGTGGTAGCTATCTTGCCGGCGACACCAGTTAATAGACTAAACCCACCCTTTACTATGCTCCCGACTCCACCTAGTAGTCCGAATAATTTACTAAATATGTTCTTTTCTTTTTTCTTGTCTTTCTCACAACAAGCTTCTATTATAATTTTGTCTTCGCCCACACGGCTTGTTAGGCGCTCTCGCCATCCATTAGTTCTGAGTCCATTTCCGTTGTTACTCTTAGTATTTAGTTTATCAGCCACAACAGTCAATTTAGATACCAAGTCCACTACTCCAATTGTAGATAACAAATCTCGCATTCTATTCTGGAATGATTCAGTTATATCACTTCTTCTTCCAACCGTTGAACTTATTATATCATCTATTGCAGTCAAGTGTAATGGGCTAGCATTATCTCGTGTAAAGAGTCTAAATTTACGTATCACCGTCGGATTAAGATAATCATAATCGGTGATTATCATTTTCTTCAGTTCATCTATATCTTTTGCTTGATAGAAATCACTTACTAGTAATTGTCTTAATTTATCTATGTCTAGTAGATCCTCTTCTCTGGTTATAATAGATGAGAATATGCCAGATTTCCCGACAGTGTTTTCGAAGTCGACTAATCTATCTCTAGCCGTTGTAAATTCATGATCAGATGTCGGTAATGTTATTCTTGTCGACAATGAGGCTACTATTTGGTCGATATCTATTGTCGAGAACGGATCTGGCGTGATAGAATAGTTTAATAAACCGCGTATTTTAATTATCCTCATTGGATCTAGGAGATCGGTTTCCGTTTTAACTAGGTCGGCCATACTTGTGCCATATATCGACGATACAGGACCACCATTCAGTAATGCCAGTTTATAGTTATCGATTATTGACGAATTATGTAGGTCGTCTGGTGTGCTAAACAAATCTGCTATGTAACTGTAACTAGTGGATCTTAGTTTAAAAATAGCCCTTCTGAATTGTAGTCCGCGCTGAGCATCGTAGTCTATAACAATCGGCTTAGCTAAATTATTTACAACCTTTCTGAATTTTCTGTCTGTTAACCATCTACCTATCCTCTTAAATATTCCACCTTTATCCACACCATACATTATCGCGCTTTCTAACTTTGATATTTTTAGTGGATTGAGCAGATCGATCGGTTTACGTATCTCATTTCTTATTAGATAGCTTGGTGATAATCCAGCCAAGATATGGGAGTAACGGTGTCCTCCAGATAGTACACTAAGTTTATAGTTATCGATGATAGACGTTTTATATAAATCATTAGGATTAGAGAATAAATCGGCGATATAGTCAAAGCCGGTGGATCTTAATCGCAATATAGCTCTATTAAAGTCTGCTGTTCTCATAGCTAATGAATCAGTAAGTACTGGGGTTTCTAATTCTTTAACAACTTTTCTGAATTTGAAGTTTCTCCAAATTCGTCCAACTCTCTCGGATACAGTGCCACCAATTGGAGCTATACTATATACTATTGCTTTGTTTAGTAGATCTATTTTGATTGGATCAAGTATATCTATTGGTTTAGTTATCTCGTTAGCTATAATTATCGGTGGTGGAGTCGGTGGAATCGGACCGGCTAATGGGTCGGCTATTCCCAACACTTCAAATTTATATTTTCGTATTGTTTTTAAGTCATATAGATCTTTTTCTCTGCTAAAAAGAGAGGCAATCCCAGTATATCCAGCACTGATCAATTTCATTTTAGCTCTTGTAAACTCCATATGTCGTCTGGCTGCCGAATCCATTACGACCGGTTTTGCTAATTCAGCAACTACATCTTCGAATTTTTTACCTCTCCACCATCTACCTATTTTAGCAAAAATGCTTTTACCAGGGGTTAGAATAGCATTTTTTAAGTCATCAAAGTAGTAGGGATTTAGCAGTTTAGTTGGTTCATTCCCTAATATATCGTCTACTGTCCGTGGTGTCCATCTTTTATACGTTGTAATTTTAGATCTGTTAGTGTTATATTCTTCGTCAACAATGAAATCCCTAAGTTTATTAGCCTTTCTTAAATCAAATAATCTCCTCCAGGCCGTTCCACTATCGAGTCCCGTGATTCCGTCGGCATATAAGTTTATCAAGAATGTGCTTATCCTTGTATCGTATTCACCTGAACGTAGATCCCTTAGTCTATTTTCGAACTTAGTTTTTAATCCGTCAGGTCCTACGACGTTATGTCGCCATAAAAATAATGTATACCATCTACGTTCATCTACCCAACCGAGTACCTTCTTAACTGCCCACCAATTGAGACCTCGTACTTTTTTCCTAAAAGACCTAAATATAACACTTGCTTTATTATAGAGAAACTCTCTATATAGTTCAAATTTATCTATATTTAATAAGTCAACTGGGTTACTATATATATCCTCTATTCTTGTAGGTATAATGACTTCTTTTTTGAGTACGTCCAGGCCAAGTAAAGCTTTCTCCCTTAGAGAATGGGCCGTTAATACATTGAGAGTATCTTCCGGGGATACTATCTCTTCAGATATCAAACCTCTTTTGTCGATTGAATCTTCTTCGGCTATAAGTATCTCTCTGGCTCTTAAGAATCTTTTGGTAAAGTAATTCGATAACTTAGATTTACTAATATTATCTAACTCTTTTGTTACTGGACTAAATTTACTAATAGTCTGTTCTATTGGATTATCTTTACTAATAGTTTGTTCTATTGGATCATCTTTACTAATAGTTCGTTCCGTTAGATTAAAGTTATTAATAGTTTGTTTTATCGGACTATCGCTATTAATAGTTTGTTCTAATGGATTATCTGTCTTCGATCCAGCAATATTAGACTTAGACGTAGCCGATACTGAATCATTTCCCTTATCAATATATTTAAATATCGAATCTGTATATCTTTTCGCGACATGGTCTTTTCGAATACCAGTCTTCCCGGTATCGTTGTTATATTCTAATATGTTGTTTTTGATAAGTTGAGACTTACTATACTTATTAATTACATCGTCTGATAGTTTGATTCTATCCTTTAACGATGAGATCTCAGAACTAATATTTATTAAATCGTCCACAGAGGAGGTTTTTATAAGATGTTGTAGATACTCGACCACCTCTTTATTTTTATTTCCGGATATTCCAGCATAGAACTCTTCATTATCCATATCTCGTATATCCGGCGAACCACCTTTGGCTACCCATATCGTCAAGACCTCTATAAACTCACGTTTCGTACTTTCTTTGAAAGATTTTACGTCATCCTTAACTACTAGCTGATTATGTATGTTTTTAATAACGGATGTTATTCCTAATTTATTACTATCTCGAAGCATTGTGGAATCAATGTTATTCCCTATTTTCGTCATAGTTGTAAATGTGTTACTTTCGTAGTCATACGTTGCTAACTCATTACTTTCCGAGGAGTCCCTCATTAGAGTAACTTCTCTTAGAATCCTACTCAATAATCCAGGTATTACGTCCGTGATTGTTTTCTCTGTTTTTATAGAGAATATCGCACCCTCGTTGAGTTCTTTTTCGTCAAGTACTTCACTATTTATAACACTCTCGGCACTAAGAAGTTTAGCTAGAGATTTATATCCTTTATTTATAGTACTGCCCGATTCGTAACCTTCTGCTTTTTCGTCAAAGAATCTTTCTGGATTCAACCACATAAGTCTGGCTTTATTTATAACATCTTTCCCGACATCTGTTTGTTTAATAATCTTACCTAATTTATTGCTAATAGCTTGTTTACCGACCCCGGTTAGGGACATTGCCGCCAAATCTGCTTTGGTCATCCCCATACTGGCTAGTTGCTCGGCTTGATCGATACCATTCTCAAGCATAGATGAGCCGGTTAACATTAGATCTTTTAGTTTATTTTTACCATTAGTAATTCTTTTCGCTAGAGCGCTCTGCCACGCTGTCTGTGTACTGAAATAATCCACCGTCGATTTAACTGCGTTAGATGTAACAGTTTGTGCGGCCATCTCACTGAGATTAATCTTACTAGTCTCAGGTAGACCAGTGTTCTTTAATATACCTCTTAGTACATCAGTTATATTAGTGAATATCTCACCATGATACGTAGTTTGTTTTCTAAGCAAGTATACGGAACGATAATTCAATTCCAGCGACTTTCTATAGTAGGTCGCTGTTTGCGATACCTGGAAGATCCGCATCTCGCGCATCTCACTGGCCATGATGGATAATAATTTTACCTGGCTCTGTGTACCACCTCTAATTAGGTTTTGGGTATCTTTTGTGGTAGCTAAGTTATTAGCGGCGAATAGGTCATTAATTTTATTTCTTATCGACTCCTTTTCTACTTCCTCTTCGGATAATCTTGGTGTAGATATACTTCGCTCTTCAATAAGAAGTTCTGTTATTCTATCTTTAAAGCTACCGTCCGGTATATATCCTTTAACAGATTTAAATCCGGACTTTCCGAGTTCTTTTAATGGTTCCTTTAAATCGTCTAAGGCGGATGATAGTAAGTCTTTTGCGTTATCAAGGTCCGAAAAGTTATCTCCTAGTTCAGGCATAGATGATTTAACTATATCCATTACATCGCCTGCTGGATCTAGTGTTAGATTATCTACTGTCTTGGTAGCTACATTCGCACCAAATGATAAAACAGGATTACGGTCATTACTAATATCTTCGCCGTTTAACAAACTCTGGTCAAAATCATTATCAAAGCTGAATTCATCTATATCGTCAAATTTTGCCATAATATTTTCCTTTTTTTGTTTATGTGTAAGTCAAGAAAAATAAAAAAGTGGAGTGATTAATCACTCCACTTTTTCATCATTAAAGTAGTGTCGAAATAGTATCAACCATCTGAGTGTTAATAGTATAGGCATCCTTCTTAATACATATTTTGTTCTTAGATCGGATAGAAAACTTAATATTGTACCATTTAAAATACGTTCAGATCGTAACATATAGTCTATAACGCTGTATTCGTTTTTCCTTATTAGATTGTCTAGCAATAGAGAAGATAGATCTAATATATTAATTATCTCTGAAAAGAAATTAGATTTTTCTATATCGTCTATTAACTCTTCGTAGACGTGTCTCGAGAATATAAGTACGTGTTTTTTACTATACTTATCCAGGAGTTCTATAAATCCAATATCTTTCGGCGCTGTTTTTAAACGTTTCTTTATCTCCTCTATAGCGAGAAGATTTGCCCCTATTAATCCTTTGAAACTATTTTGCATAATCCCTCACCACCTTTATTTGGTCTTTTTATCACAGATGACACATATTTTATATCCCCATGCGTTATAATGAAGATCAACTCGATAGTACTCATCTCCATTGTTAGTATACTTAGGATATTTATAAACGATTTCATTGTTAAATTCTTTTTCATAACAGTCTTTACTTCGTTTTTTCTCCAACCACATATAGTCGTGTCGCCATTGTCATACGAATATATAGTATTAATTCGTATATCAACATCCTGTATCTCCTTATTGAAAATACCTATAATATTTCTCATAAGTCTAGTTAATAGAGTAGATCTGGATTTACTATCATTCGCAACAACCGAACTCGTTATTACAATTCCATGTGTATCGCCAAGATTAGTGATACACTCCAATTTAAAGTCATCTCCTAAATATAGCTCTATGAAACTATTAAAAGATTGTAGAGTGAACGTCGGGTTCATGAGAACGGAAATAGCTTGTGATTTTGTCCATCCGTTAAATTTCTTTTTTAGTAGAAATCTATTTTGAATGGTTCTAGTTAGATTTCTACTAAGACTTATTTGTCTGATAAGTGTCATTAATACCTTTTTAAGCATACCTCCGGCAGATTGTTCTATCGACGACGATAATAGTCTATCTAGAAATTCATCATCGTCTTTAGGTTTTGCCATAATGTCGTCCTCCTAAATACTCTTTTTTTTGTTTTAATCAATGGATCTAAATGTTTTAACACCTCTTTGGTCTTGACCAGTATACACACCATGGGATATGGTATAATGTACATATCCGGCTCCGTCTTATTAACCCAAATATCTAATAGATTATAGTACTTTTCTATACCCATCAAATATTCTTGTGTCTCACTAGGAGTACTTTGATGTACGAATATGACTACATATTCGTATCTAAATTTACTCATCTGAATTAATTCAAGAGGATCCGCATCAGTGTCCTTCAGTTCATACACTTTCTCCAACCATAAATATAGGTCATATATTCCCTTATTATCATATGTGGGGACTTTGGTATATTTATATTTATATCTCACTCTACTCCCTTAAGTTATATTTCAATAGTATAATATGTAGGTCTATTTTAGCGGAACATCCGTTACAGTGAATCCTTTTTCATTAAATTTAGAATTTCCCTTAGAATTTAGATTACCGTTAATTGTTACATTGCTATTAAATACAACATTTGCGGTGTTAAAAGTTATCTCACCAGCTGATATCTCTACAGATGAACCATTTACATTCATAATAGCCTTACCTGTCTTTGTGCTAAAGTCGAATTTGAATACAGCTTTCTCGCCATTGTTATTTGTAGTATGTACAAACAGTTCTCCAGTTTTTGGCGAAATACCGACCGCCCATGAATTCTTTTGATCCCGTGGCACTTTCTGAGGTTTCTTTAAGTTACTAAATAGGAACAGTGCTTGTTCTTGGGGGATCAGATCCTCTTGCCCATCCCAAGATGACCAGTAGTAATCGTTGGATAGTATATTTTTCCATATAAATACCTCCATACCTTTTACCACTGTAGGCGGAAGAGCTCTATTAGAGTTCATAGATAACCAAGGCATTTTTAGACCCAACCCCACTTTCTTATTTGCACTTTGTTTATTTCCTTTACTATCCGTATATTTTGACTTAACATCTTTAGTCTTATCTATAGGCATATCTGCGTCAGGTACAACTGATTGTGATGGATTAACATCTAAATACAATTGTCCTTCTTCCAAATCTTTCGTCGCTATACCTGTTCCCATTATAACAAGTATAGCACCATTACCAGAATTTGACATAGTAGTCTCCTTTCTAATGTACAATATAAATCAATTAAAATGTTTGTAGAAAAAATAAGAAACATACTGAGTTTCTTATTTTTTTTACTTATGGTTAATCTATTTTAGATTAATAACTTTCGTTATTCCACATGTATTATATGCGACTATATTTATAAAATTATCCATCTTGAATATACTTAAATGATTGGACTTAAAATATAAGGAGAGTATATGGCGGTATTTACAGAGACCGATAAACTAACATTAGATAATATCCATAAAAAGAGGATGGATATAGTTGAGAATATTTACAATAAAGTTATAAAAGAACCTGATTCGGAGTTGATGCTTCCTTTACTACAAATTATGCGTGACGTAGACGGACAGGTGATGAAGAAGGCTATGATAGCTCTTAAAGAAGAAGATCAGAAAACTGATAGTGATACCGTAACTATGATAGGTGAATTATTACGTCAACACAGTAGACATAGATCTGAGTTACCTACAATAGATGTCAACGAGATGGTTCGAGATCTACCAACATTAGAACAATTAGGTACTCTCCCTGTTCTAGGAGAGTATGAGGATAATACGAGCCAAATAACATTTGAAGAGATTATGGGTAAGGATGCGGAATATGATTAACCGTGCGAATTTCATATTGAAGGTTCTTGAATTAGTGAAGACGTTCGGCGACGAGTATATACCATTACCTAACACCACTCTTAATGAGAAATACGGGGTCGGTAGACCTAGCTTGGTCGGTAACGGATATCCGTTTGTTAGATACTTTTCTATAGGAGCACTATCTTCATATGTTAATGGTGGGATAATGGATCGTGGAGCATTTAATCCGATCAAGGTCGCCTCCGTTAGAAATCAGATACCTCTCGCTATCAAGCCTGTTGGTTCTGAATTTGATTCCAGCAATTATTTTATTAAAAAGCATATGGTGATTAATGGTGTCAGATACCACGCTTGGTATGTCAAAAGAATAAGCGATTTCTCTAAGGTTCAAGTTATCGAAAAGAGCGGTTCTACTGGTAATGTCATTAATACTAATGATTCGATAATTCTTAACCCTGAAACTATGTCAAGTGATATTAATTTAACAACCATAGAGGTCACGAAGAAGGTATTGATATCTCTTACTATAAATGATATAAGCAATTTAATTGAAGTTATCTCATTGCTTAATATAAAATCAAATATAATATCTGAAATAGGTCTATGTTCAGGTATAGAGTATGATGAAGAATTACATTGTTGTCAAACAGTTGCATTCTCTATGATAGATCAAATTATTAATAATAAAACAGAACCTATTACGTTTACAATTAACATTGGGAACTTTATATGAAAATAGCCATGGGTATAGATCCAGGGACTAGAACATTAGGTATGGCCGCTTTATTCATTAATGACGATGGCGTTATCAGAAATATGGAGTTGGCAACATTTTACATAGATAAAGATAATGCCTTTAGTTTTGATCCGGAGGATGTGGAATCCAGATTTAAACGCATAGCTTTTATTATAGACAGTGCTATGAAATACTATTCTCCATATATTGTCGGTACAGAAAAAGTATTATTCAACAAGATGTCTGCCGTTGGATTTGAAACAGCTTTAATGGGGTCAAAAATTATACAACGGACGTGTATGGCAAATGTTGAATTGGAACAGGTATATGCCTTTACCCCTAGTGATATAAAAAGGAGTGTTGGAGTGAGTGGTACAGAGAAAAATAAAAACGTCATACTAAGAGGTGCTATAAATTCTTATGTATTAAAACCATTTGAAGAGATGCTTTATAAAGCAAGTGATCACGAAGTAGATGCCGCTATAATGGCGAAATTAGCTTACTTGAAAACAATAGGATTATTTTAAAAAGGATAAAAAATGAAAAACTTTTCGGAAAGTGATAAATCTGATGCAATCTTAATATCAATTGTTATTACAATTGTAGTGGCAATTATATTAGCTACAATGATGTATGCTGATAGTAATCGTGCAAAGATTCAAAACAATATTATAAACGCCCAATTAGTAGCTACGCTACTACAGAGTGGATATATAACCAATAATACCAAATTATTAAACGACTTGAATCTCAAACGAAATCCATCGATTAAGGATATAACAATGACAACGATTGAGGCGGTAGCGACATCTATAGATAGAAATACATCTACTAAGTTTAAACCGAAAATAGAGTGTGTCCCAGTCACCAAAACTGATATACAAAATCAAGTATATTCAGATTTATTTAACTTGTATAAGGATACCAAATGCAAATAAAGATATTTTTAGTAACGATTATCATGTTGATAATAACATCATGTACAAATACAACTGGTCTTGTTACACACGATGATAAGGTACATAAGAGAACTACACCTAATGACGTTGATACAACTAAACCAATCGTCGCCCCCCCAAAGGTCATAATAAAAACTGTTAAACAAGTTGAAACAAAGACCGTAGTGGTAAACAAATCTAAGGTGATAGAATTACCACCTCTTCCTGATCCAGAAAAATGGAATGGTATGAATGATCAGGAGAGGATAGCTACTCTATTACAGATACTCGGTAAGATCACAATTATCATTAAGGCTAATAATGAACAGGCCTTGATAGTAAAATAAAGAAAGTTTTAAAAAATATAGTAGTTACCATGGATCGTTCGATCCATGGTAACTACATTACATTTAATTCACATACTAGGTTAATGGAAATTATATGATCAACATAGGTGGTCCGATAAATATATCCGAATCATCTATTATAGAATCGTTATCGTTATAAACATTTCCTTCGTTCGCGATATTTAACAATGTTGATTCAATTTGAATATCCTCCGTTAATATTCCGCCATCTCTCGCTATTACGTAACTTCCAGTAAATAATAGATCCATATCATCTTTTTTATTAAAGTTATCTTTCGTCCCCGAGAGAGTCATGGTTAAATCTACAACGACATTATTATCCGTCTTTATATCCCGTATATAACTATCTAGCATTGTATAATGTTTAGTATCAGATATTTTATTTCTAAATAAATTATTTTTTCCTATCGACATAGATGCCATATCCGTGGTTAAACTCGCCTCATATGTATCATTTTCATCTAATATGTATACAATGGTTGGTAAGTCTTTAGATAAAGGTATTCCATTGTTAGTAGTACCTACCAAATGTGTAACAGGCCCTAAGTTATCAGATACTACATCCTGGTAATCGGTACCTATAACCATTGTCCTCCTCATTGTAACACTATGTTCTAAATTCACATTAGGTGTATTGACGGCTAATATTTCGCTACCGGAAAATATATTACCGGTAGAGGTAGTAGTGGTACTGTAAATCGTCCCGTTGATAACAGTACCGTCTGCCATATAACTATGTCTAGATCGTGATAATATACTAAACCCATTACCAAGCTCATTACTAAGTTCCTGTGGATCATTCCCACTACTTGTACCACAAAAGTTGGATATTAATGGGCTGCCTATTCTAATAGTTCCGCCGTCATATGTATACATACTGCTCCTTAACTCGGATCTAGATATGATCTTGATTATACTGTCGTCCGATTTATCTACATATATAGGTTCGGCATATCCATATAGATGTATAGGTATTGAATATTTAGATGATCCGGAACTAACCATACGTCCCCATTCGCTAATACGATATGTTGTATATATCGGTATATGGTCATATGGGATATATGTACAGTAATCGAATTCCAGAGTCCCGTAACCTATTCTCATTATAGTATCCGTATCTGAAATACCTCCGTATATTCCATGTCTTAGAGTACTCATATCAGATGTCTTTTCTTGTCGTACCGGAATATATAGCATCGTGTTATCGTAATCGGACATAGTAACTACTCTAGAGATAACGATTTTACCGTCGTTAGCCATCGGATATATAAATGATGACGGATCCATGTATCGCATGTCTGCTTCGTCCGAATCATATATAGGATTTCCATTCTTATCGTAACCAATGATACGTCGACCTATGGTGTCGTTACCCATGGTATTGTAGTTAGGGTATACGGTGGTTATATTATATGGTGATGAGCTGGTCGTTTCTGTCGTAGTAGACATCATCTCTGTTGGTAGAATTGTGTTTTTAATCTCTATATTAAATGTGAAGTCTATAGGTGGTAAGGTAAGTGTACTAGTGGCATCTAGAATCTTTGCCTCAGTATTACCGCTTAACAATAGACTCCCTGGGGTCGGTATTGATACCAACTTATGGCTACTGTTAATGAGTATCTTAGTTAGATATGATGTTAGCTTATCCAACATGGACTTAATTGCACCTAATTCCTTTATGTCCTTATTAGGCGAGAACTTATCGCCGAGTATCGCATGTATAATATCTATTAGGAACACATTCGGATCCGTCATATCGTTCAATATCTTACTCTTTATCTCATACTTATTTATCAATACATCTGCAGAGTTCCCGTTATCGAAAAGTAGTTCGATAGGGGTAAATATAAGTTTAGTAATCTTAATGAGTACATCTTTTATATAAGTATTTGGTTCGGTATAGATTAACACTTTTGTAAATATATTGAATAATCTATACTCTTCAATATTACTTTCCATTTGCGATCGTTCCATAAAGTCTATATTAGCCATCGGTATGTTATTTATCAAAGGAGCCACTATATCTTTAACATAGATTGGTAGTTTAGATATGTAATCTAAAACTGATGACAAATCTTTATTTATTCTGTTCCGCATATTTATTCCGGTTACAGTCGATAGATCTGGGATTCTACCACTTTTATGTAGGGTATATAGTAATATCGCTAGTAGTTCTTCGTTATTTGAAACTAAAATCGACTCACTAGTTTCCGTAGAGAATATATTGACTGTAAATTTTATTCTATTACTTAGTAGAGACCATATTATGTATTCGATAACATCGAAGGTAGATAATATAATACTATCCGTAAATGATATTTCTCTTGTCTTCTCTAGGAGTAGATAGCTGGTGCCAGTTTGGATATGTGGCGTTCTTCTGAATAACAACTCTATATCCGACTTGAATTTATTCAATGTCCAATCATTCTTATTGGTAGAGTTTACGTATAGTAACTTCGTAAATTCATCGACACTTATTGATCTATTTTCTTTGTTAGTAATGTCTGTTAGTCTAATAACAGGGTTATATGGTTCGTCTGACCCCGTAATATTGTTTTGTTCTTTCATAAGAGTAACGTTGGATATATCGTATCCGGAACTGTGTATTAGATTATCGACTATCATGTCGAATGATTTTCTACTACCAAGTTCTTTATTCAGGTAGCCTATATTTAGATATAGCCACTGCCGGGAATATTTAGATAAGTACATATACTCTTCCGACAGTTCCTTGTTAGATTTTAATTTCATATCCACTAGATATGAGTGGGCATATATTGTATTTATCTTGGAAGCTCTTAAATTAACTATCTTCAAGCTAATACCATTATACGCATTGGCCATAAACAACGGTAGATAATTGTCATGGTATAGTGCAAATTTCTCGTTTATATGTGTCTTATATACATTCTTAATATATACTTCCAACTGACTTATTATATACTTTTCATTTTCCTCCAACAGTAGACTATCATATCCTAATATTTTAAAATCAGAAGATGATATTAATTCGTCTATTGTCATCGTCGATAATACACCGTTTATAAAAATCATATTATCACTATAAATACTACTATATGTTCCGGCATCTCTTTTTAAGAGTTCTCTTTTTGTCAATGGATATTTTTCTATATTAGCTCGATTTAGTAGAATTGTTACACCGTCATCAATCGTTTTAATATATATATATTCATCATTCCGGTGGTATTTACCGGATAGATTTAGATAATACTTCCACGTGTATCGATCCGGGGATATCGATGTACCTAACTCATATTTAGGTAGTTGTTTTAATTCAATATATTTCCCGAGTATATCTAGTTTGAATACTATCGAATAGGCTAGTCTTGACGTATCTTTCATAAATTTATTTATACTTTCGATATTCATTATGGTCCCCCCTTTATTATAAATCAGAGAAAAACTTTATTAGAGTAAAAAAAATAGGAAGAACCATGATGGTTCTTTCTACCGTCATTATATTATATTAAAAAATGTTATCCTGATTGTTGTTATGTAAATACAAAGTAATATATGTCATATTCTATAGAAGATCAAAATAACTACGGTTATCTGGTTTTATAACCAATATTAGTATACTGAATTTAAAAAAACAATTACATACTTTCTAAATTTTAATAAAAGAATACATAGCTTTTTAATTGATATTTTAATTAAAAAAGCAAGGGAGTATAAATGAATACTAAGAATGCAATTTCTGAGCAAGAGAAGGTAATAGAAGAATTCCGGAAGTTTTTTATTCCAGCAGAGCGGATCAATGGCGAATCGATAGTTGATTATTCTGATCTATTAAATGTGGCTCATTCGACAGCTGGTATCATCGGTAATAACTATGATACATTGGATCTGTTTCCGGAGATACGAATAGCACTTGGGCTTATTTCAGGATTTATTATCTCTCCAAATGGTGGTAACGAAGGGGTATCGAAGAAATATCATATCTTAGACACTAAACTAAATCAGGGGTTATTATCCAAATGCGAAAAAACTATACAGTCTTTTATAAATAAGGAGATGAGCGATATAGATTTATATAACGAGATTTGGTCTATACGTGTAACAGACGGTGCTGTGGCTAGGCTTGTTCTAAATAGAGGAGAATTGATTAATTTTTTAAAGAAGATAAAGTCTAATTCCAGCGATGTGATAACGATGAGTAAAGATCCGATAAGTGGATTCAAGCAGAATCCACTTATCGACGACGTTATTACATTATCGGTCACCGACAAAATTAAACTTCCAGATAATAAAAATTCTACCTCAATAACATTATTTCAGGACGTTCAGGATGATGTAATAAAAAACTGGGGGTTAAATATCCTGTCCGACCCTATAATCGCTGGGTTGAACTATATGGAGATGGAAGAGAGGGCAACTTTACTATCTAAAAGTACGTCTCCGGGGAGAGATGGTGTATTAAGTTCAGAAATAATTAGTAAAATAGATGAACTTGTAAACGCTAGGCAAGATAATAGTTTAGCTATTAATGGTCTTAATCATGGTATACATGTTCCAAAAGGCGATAAAGAGGGGGGGCATATCTACATCAGATTACCAGCATCTTCAATTGTCCCTATTATTAACAAGAGCGATCTTAATAAACCAAAAGCTTTTATGGTTGTATTAGACGAACTATATTCTCCGTATGATGTAACTAACTTTAGAGGCAACACAAACTACCTTGAGAAAATAATAAATAACAGGATACAAGGGAATAACATAGATAAAAGTGATGGTCTTAAAGTAAAGATTCTAAATAATATGCCAGGCCTATATAGAGAGGTTATAAGAAGACATATAAAAGATAGACTATATGAAATAATGGGTTCTAAAAATATAGATGTGGAACTACCAAATGATGTATTGGAAGTTCTATTCAACAGGGGATTAAGTGCGAAGAAAGCCAATATATTGTTCCTAACCACCGAACAGTTATCTTATCAAGCTTTGGAATATAGAAAAAATGGAACTGGAGCGAGTCTATTGGAGAGGGTGAATCTATTACTTAGTTTTAGATCAGTTGTTTTCTTACACAATATCCATACCTCAATGAGGAACGCGATACCTAGGAAAACTGTAAAATATATAATGCCCGATTCGGTTAAAGATCCAGTTAAAGCAGGTAAAGACTTCATAAATATAACAAACTCGAAAAATGCAGGACTACTTCCAACCGGAGATATGAATCTAAGAGCGTTGATGCAAAATATGGCGAACCAAGGAGTGACGTATATTCTAGAACATATAAATTTCCCTAAGATAGAAATAAGTTATGAGGAATCAACTACTGCTATTCCGGTAAACACCGAACTTGAAAACATGCTTATGGAGAGGATGATTGCCGCATTAAATATAAAGCCAAGTATGATAACTAGTAGGGCAGCGTTCGCTACTGAATTAAAACAGGGTGAAAATGATATAAATCGTATGATAAGCGATAATCAGTACAAATTTATAGAAAGTCATAGCAAATTTGTACAAATGGTGCTTAGTAATAATATGTACTTAATCAAAAAGCTCGAAGATATAATAAGGGCAGATAAAGCTCAAGTATTTAACGCGATACCTAAAAATGTCAGGATGGGATTAGATAGTAACATATTGACGGAGGATGAGGTGATACGATATGTAGTCTATCATATGATTATTGCGAACACTAAATTAGTATTACCTAGTTTGGAAAAAGCAAATAATGATCCACTAAAAGAGTCATATATTAACTTCAAGACCGTTGTAGATGAGATGTTCGCAGAGTTCCTAGATAATGGGGCAGCTATACCATCCTCGATAACCGAGAGATATGGCAGTGATTTAGATGGTATGGTATACTTATTCAAATTAGGACTATCGTTAGATTGGTGGGATAAAAACGGATTCATGAATGGCGCTGTACTGGATACATTTACGACCAATGAAGATGGATTATCTGAAAATCCAATACTGAATAAGGCTCATATGTTCTTCCATAATTTAGCATTATCATATCAAAATGCGGAAAAACAAAGACTTGATATCGAGTCTAACGAAAAGGCCGCAAATGTTAAAAATGATAAAAAAGTACAAAAATTAAAAGAGAAACTTGGAGATAAAGAGGATAGAAAAGATATTGATACCACCGGTTCCGGTGATATAGACCAAACAATAGAGGAGTCTTCAGATAAATCAAAAGATGATAATGATGACGATATAGACCAAACAATAGAGGAGTCTTCAGATAAATCAAAAGATGATAATGATGACGATAATCCTATAGATAATAAAGCTGGTGTAAAAAAAGATAGCGATACAGATATATAGTAATTCGAATAATAGTATAGTTACGATCTACAATTGATATATATCGATTATAATACTAAAAAATAATTTTAAAATCAGTTAAGTGTTATAGTACAACAACTAGGGTAACCTAGTTGTTGTACTATTGTTTATACTTTTTCAAAATACTTTATACCGGATTTAGTTAGACGGAAAGATCCCATCGCAATAAGAAATCCCGCTATAGACAATCCGACTATAAAATCTGGAGATATAAATACCGATGCAAAAATAGGTATAGCTATAGCTAATACCACAAGTGGATGCACATTACCATATACTTTAAATATAATCCCGACAACCGAACCTGCTAATAGAACGCAGAAAAGTTGACCTGGAGTCATACCTGATAAATACACTAATTCGATGATGAATATAGAACCCATTACCGATACTGTTGCTTTTGTTTCATTTGACATTTTAAATCCTTTCGGTCTTTTTTTAAGAGAGACCAACTCTATTTGAGGTAATAACATAAGGTTATTCCATTTTTATAATATATGAATGGATTTTTTTTTAATGCTTATCAACGTATTTATACTATCGGTAGAAAGATTCACAATTTGAGACACTTGTTTAACTCAACACTTGGTAATGTCAGCCCAGTTTTATTAATAACATTTATATCGGAAAGTTTAATCATAGCTCCAGATTGATTACTTATATGACTTATTATAAATATCTGTCCGGTATTTTGAACATCTAGTATATTATTAATATTACTATATATTTTATCGCTATGTACCTCATCCATCGAAGATCCGAATTCGTCTAGAATTATTGGATAATCGTTTAAATCTAGTAGCTCCATTACAGTCAGCTTAAAGGCTAGATTTATTATATCTTTCATGGATGTGGACCCTTTCGATACATCACCACGATATACCCCATTTATAGTAAATGGAAATTCATAATTAATCCCCTTGAAGTCATCGTCAGATATACCGGAACTTAGAAAATCCAGTTTTATATCATAGGCCCATATATCACTAAGTGTTTTATTTATCTTACCTACTATATAATCTAACGAACTAGTCATTAAATTATCGACAGCTGTCTTAGCCTCTATGTATATAGCTGAAGTAACTTTCTTCTCCACAATAGTCTCTTCTATTTTTTTACTTACACTATCTATGTCTCTTTTTATATTATCTACAATTATAAATTGTTCATTTAGCTCGGCTCTTTGGCTGATTAATTTTTCGATATCTTTCTTTATCAATACATCTATGACTCTATCTATCTCTTGTAATTCATATTCTAGTACTGTCTTAGTAGCCATATCTATAAGATTAATATAATTATTTCTTTGTTCTAGTATATACTTAGATCTCTCTAGTTCTGCTTTTAGATTATTACTCTTCTGTTCTACGATATACATTTTATTCGTTATTTCTTTTATTTCGGCTTTAATTCTAGATACTCTAGTTGTGTTATCATTATCTGATAGTATCTCGTCAATCTCTTTATATTTATCTACCAACGACGACCTATTTGTAATAGTTGTACTTAGTGTATTAATAAGTAGATCTCTTCTATCAGTATTAAATATGGATAGAATATCATTATCGCGAATATCTTCGAATAGTACATTTATAGTATTCACCCCTAGATTATATTTATCTATACTTTCCTTACGTCTAATCTTAATATTGGTTTCTTCTTGATGTAATCTATCCAGCTGCACCATTGATTCATTATATTCATTAATAGTGCCACATTTTACACAAGTTATCTTTTTTATCTTACTCCCATTTAGGGCTATACTACTTCGTATATCTATGAGATTATTATCTAATCTATCGATATCTGTTTTACCAATACGTATGTGTTCGGATATGATATTCCTAGTTACTGGTGACACCATTAGCCTATCTTCTATCGTATTCAATATTTCTGTATATAACTCTAATTGCCCTATATCCACTCCTTTTGGAAAACTTCCCACAATGATTCCTATCTCCTGTTCTATCAACGCCATACTAGATGAGTTGGTCCGGGCTAGGTCTTTATTTAGAGTATCTTTTTGATCAGATAATTCTATATAATTTTTCTTTATAGATGACAGTTGTCCCATTATTTTGTTATCAAAGTGTTCAATTTCAGATACAGGTTGTATTACATAGTTTTCGAATTTCGATAGCTGTTCGGTTATCATTTTAACAAACGTATCTCTACTAATGTGTGTTGAGTTCTTAAGTAACTCTGTATGGAATCTTAATATGTCGTCTATCTTATTGAGCTCTTCTTTGATTGCAGTATGTTCTTTTTCATTGTACATAAACATTAATTTATTTTTATCGTTAGTAAGCTTTTTGATATAGGTTGTTCTAAAGTTATCTACACTTCTTGCCTTATTGACAAACTCAATCGCATAGTCTATATCTAATATTCCTATTTTATTAAAAAGATCTTTTCTAGCTCTAGTGGAAGTATTTGTAAATTTAATTCTATTGTTTAATAGATCAACTATCGTAGTTGTTATACCAAATATATCTTTAATAAGTTGTAATTGAATAGTCTTGGTTCCGCCTTTATTAAGGTTATCCCCGTCTATAGTTTCGCTATTCTGAAATTTAACTAATCTTCCTATATCCGATGCATTAGAAAATATTGGATCTTTTATCATAATACATTTTTGTAAGGTGTATTCTATATAATAGTAATGGTCGTTCTTGAATACTAATATTTTTTTGTATCCACTTTTAGAGTAATTTTCCTTGTTAATTGGCATTACATTTAGTTCTTCCCCTAATGATGATTTACCTGAACCATTTATTCCAATGATTAATTGAAATCTCTTGTCCGGGCGATATATGAGTGTATTTGATTTTCCAAAATTTATTCGATTGTTCCCACCCAACTCCATTTTTACTATATTCATTCTTTATCCCCTACCGATTATTCTTATCATTTAACCCCATATATAAAAAAAGAGAGAAATGTTATTTTTGGTAATAAGATAAGAAGGTCATTAAAGTGACCTTCTTATCTATCTAAACATCTAACTCTTCTTTAACGACTCTACATCCACAAAGTCCATCTTTATAAATGTAGTATCTTTTACTATATGGTAATTCCACATTCAACTCATATCTAGAATCTGTTTCAGCTTTGTATGCTGTTGGATCATTTAGATATTTGATGGCTTCGTCAGCTATTGCTATTTGGAGTTCACAAATTTTCTTTCTTGTTTCGCCAAACTCAGGTAAAATAATTTTTTCCGAAGCTGACTTTCTCTCGATGTAGTCTAACAAAGTGCCAGAAGTTTCTTGTCTTGGTTCTGGATTTTTACTTCTAGATTTCCAAGTCCTTGCTGAATCAAAGATCTTTTTCATGGCGACATCTATTTCGTCTACTGGTAATGATTCTGGTATCGCATCTTTCAATACATCCTTCATCTCATCAATTGGCGATTTGTCGCCAGATAGTACATTTGGGATTAGACCTTTGTTGTTATCATACCACTCAGGTGTAATATCATTACCGAAAAACGATTTCCACTTAGTTGAAAATTCTTTACTGAAAAGTTCTGGATCAGTTACCACAAAGATCTTTTCACTATCATTTTCAGTAACATTGATAGGTTTATCTATTTCATTAACAAAATCGGTAAGTCTAGCTTTAACCTCAACGTCATCGATAAGTCTAGTTACATCTTCAACCTTCTTAACCCAAGTATCTGTTGACATTACTTTCATTTTCTTGCTTTTACCTTCTATAAAAGATGTTACAATTTCACGGAATCGTACTTCTCTTATTTCCGACACATTTTTACTGAGCAAGTATGTATCCCTATCTCTAGGTCCCTGTGTAAATAAAGATAACTCATTTTCGTCTTCCGAAATTATAATGCTAGAACTTTTCTTCGCTAACTCTGTATATGTTACGAATTCCATAGGTGTCATCATCCCGTCAATTGCTGCTAATAACATATATACGTTAAATTTGTTCGCCTCTAAGTTTGCCATGATATTTTTCATATCTTTTCCTTTAAGTTTGATTTATTACAGTTCTATTATATGTGAATAGAAATATTTCAAATACTATGTAATCTACAAATCGCTTACCAATCCCATTCCTTTTAAGTAAAAAACTATAGTTCTATTTACTTGGAATCCGTCACCATACTTTTCTATAGCATCCTGACTACTAACTCCATGTAATCTAAGTGACTTTTCATGTGCTAGTGCTAATCCCCTATCGCCACCTCTGACAGCAGCAAATTCATGTATTGGATAATTCTGATTATGACCGGATAAAATCATCATCTCCGAGAATGTTATCTTGGCCTTAGCTGAGGAAGCTGTCATTTGCCCTGTAACATTATCATATTTATGACTATCTACGACAGATAACTTCTTCGAAGAGGTATGCGTTGTTCTCCTTACTGGGCATAATAAAACTTTATCTTCCTTAGGCGATATAACTTCAACATCTATATCAGGATCTACTATCCTGATATGGTGGTGTATTTTAACCCCTTTACTCTCAGCTGTCTTAATTAAAGTAGCTATAGGCACATTCATCTCATGTATAGGCATAACAAAGTTCAGTATCTCATCTCCACTTATTAACCTATCTATTAACTCGTTAAATTCTTTATCTGGTAGATTAAAAATATGATCTTCGTATAATTTGATATTCCTCTTATCCCCAAATGAAATCGTACTTATAGTCTCCCTGATATGCGCCTCTTGTTTTAATCTTTTAGAACTTTTTGCCATAGCAATGCCTCCAATATTTAATATATCAAATAATCTTTTATTTTTCGTTGAGTAAAAATTAATAAAAAGGGGAATATAGTGCATTCTAATATACTGAGAGTCGCGAATAAGGACTATGATAAACAGCGAAGTGATATATATTACGGTATTGATTTTGGCTATACCGCTATGTCTAATAATAGTCGGATAATGGGGTATCTAAAATTTGTTGCGGATAGGTTGCGTGCAATCAAAAATTCGATCATGGATATATTTCCGAATATACTTGGTCCTGGTAATATAAAATTGATCAAAAATATAAAAAGTAAAACGAAAGATAGGAAAAGACTAGAAAAAATGTCTACTTATTTTGACATATCTCCTAGGTTAATAAATGTAATAGAAGGTCAGACTGTTGATCTAAAGACATTGGTCACAACTCTACACGGCATTCTATCTTACGATACTTTTTCACCTGGCCAATACTTAGATATGTTAACGGAAGCAATTGGGGATTTATCTAATAGACCTGAGGAAGCCCACGCGTTTATAGGAAAGTACCAGTCTAGTATTACGATGTTACAGAAGATAAACAAAGAATCTAGTGGTGAAATATCAAAACTATTTGAAGGTAAAGATGACCAGATGTCGATAGGAAAATTAATTCCTAATTATTCTACTTTATCTGAAACATTACCTATATTAGATTCGTTAACGTACCACCTAGAAATAGATAATATTCAGGAATTAAAATCTAAATCAGATGAGATTAATCAGCTTACTGATATCATGCTAAAACTCTACAACGAAAGTTCGATAACATTAAGTAGTAACTCCGCAGAGTATATTATATCTCTTACTGATGTTGTAATAGATAGACTTGGTATATATAATGACTTGATATATGTACTACTTAGAACATGTGAAATAACAGATAAGTTAATAACAGAGATTTATGAATATTAGATAGGTGTCATAGACACCTATCTAATTAATCCGATTGCATTATATAGACGTCTTAATATTTTTCTAATCCACCTAATAATATTCATCTTACTTTGTTCTTGACGTAACTCGATATTTTCTTCCGTAGATGAAACATTAATTACTCCATTATTCACATCCATTGTAGTGTTACTAATAACAGGATATATGTTATTAAATGTGATATCGGAGATAGGTGTATTTTTTAAGTTAATGAATGCTCGTACATCAGGTAGTAACTCACCTAAAGCTTCCACTACCTTGAATAGCTTCACATAGTCCTTAACATCTACGTCAACTACAAATATATGTTTACCGGCAAGATATCTATTTATGATAGTAGTTGTAATATTTATAAATATATGATCATCATCACTGTATGCATCAGAAATAGTTATATCTTGTATATATCGAGTTTCTATACACTTGGTCTCTCTTACATAAGTATTATATTGTATTCTCAACACTTTACTAATACTGAAAATATATAAATCCATCTTCCCTGTCTTAGGGATTGGGTATCCTCTTTCGATATCCTCTTTGGTAATCTCATAAGATTGCTCATTCAACGACTGTCTGGAGATATTATCATTAATTAAATTAACATTAGCATCTCCATTATTATCGTCATGTAATGCAATAAATTGAGTCAATCCTTTTATCGTAAGACCATTCGGTAAAACTATGTTTTCCATATTATCACTCCTATTATATTTCTGAGTATGGATTTACTATTATATAGTTATCCTGGGCAGTTCTCCATATCATATAACTATTATCGCTTTTTGTATGAATGACAAACCAGTATATCAAACGCTTTCTATCCACTTGTCTTGTAATTAACGAAACAACTGGATTCATTTTCCTAATAGAAACCAGTGTGAATCTAGATACAATTCTATCCCCTAATGTCAACGGAATATTTAGTAGATTTTCATCAATCCTGATTTTTATCGTTACCAGTCTAGCTCCAGGAGATATGTTACTCATATCTCCATTATTGAATATCTGATTGGTTATATCGGATATAACAAATGGTTCTTTTAGCATACCTAGAGTATATTTAGAGAGTATCTCGTTCATTTCTGGAAATATGTTATTCATAGTATGACTTATCATACCACTAGGTGAAACTCGATTCACTATCATCGTAGATTCATCAAATGATAAATACTCGATATTCCTAAATATATTGTAGTCAAATATATTCGAATTAAAAGTCTTCATTAGACTTCTGACAGCCGGGATATTTACATTCTTAACATTCAATGTATTTAATGTCTTTAATGGATTTTTCTCTGCCCTTTTGTTGGAGTAAAACTCCATAATGGAGTTTATTGGTTCCACTGGCTCGTTAAGTTTAATCAACGTATAATACCCAGTTTGTGCCTCCCCAGTTATTCTCTTTTTGAATTTACCATCTGTGGGACTCGGTTTGGTTGAGAACGCGTCGTCGTATAGCACAGAATAGTACTCTCTATTTCTCTTCCAATCTTTATTCTTATCATTGTGAAAAAATACAAATTTTACATCACGCATGAATGCATGTAGATTAGTCTCAGTATCATAATATATATATGATGGTAATACCTTGATGTAGTTTAGTAAACCTCCTTTATGCGCTATTTGCTTTATTTTTGATGTAAGTTGGAAACCTAGATTTGATAGTTCTAACATACTAACTGGATGTATGTCAATGTTAGATATAAGGAAGTTGTTATTCACAGTTATGTTACTAAAAGTATTTATCTCATATCTTTCATTTATGTCCGACTTCACTATAACTATTATTTCCTCTACGCTGAACATAGTGAAGTCAGACATGTTAGGTATTATGTCTAGTATGGCCACTATTGTTGGCTTGATAACTTTATCGACTATAAACCACTCTAATGTTACTATATCGTCTACGATGTATTCTGTGTTGAATCCATCAAATACAATATCTGGCGGCACAGATAAAGCCCTATTGTCGCTGTTCCTACTTATATACCCTTCCCTACCATTGTAACTAACACCTGACATTTTATTTGTATTTTTTCTTTGGTTAACCGTATCATATAGATAACCATGAAATGTTAATGTATTCTCTTCTTTATATATATCTACGTATAGAACAATTCTTTTCATAACTTCTCCTTATTTCAGAAAAATAAAAGACTTAATGTTTTTTATTTAACGATAGGTAATATTAATATTACCTATCGCATTTAGCACTCGTTACGTCACAAGTAGGGTATTCTAGTCGTCCTTAGTAAATGTTGTTCACACATTAACGAGTATTTTTTGATTTGACGTCTGTAACGTCTAGCCAAATAAGGTGTCTCGTCGGTAGCCTTCTTTATAGCAGAAATCAAGACCCGATAAACATCGCCTGGTTCCATATCGACCAATCCTATAGATTGTTCAGTATTGATCTTAGCAGTAAATGGTAATGTTATACCTTTATATAAACCATTAATTCCGGTAATATAATTATCTATTACTACGAAAACTTTCCCATCTATTTCTCCGCAGTATAGTGTCTCGGCGATGAACTCATATTTAATAGAATTAAATTTTATTATTTTAGTGTTAATACTGTGCTTAATACGCATTATACTATTATAATTAAATTCTAATATGTCGGTAGATATTTCTTCTACGGTCATTCTGGCATTCTCGCCTACATAAATATAGTTATAGTCACCGTATTTAGGTAAGATAACGCATCCTGAGAGAATAGAAATCTCTTTTAGATTACAATTTGAATCATCTACAATAGTTACAAATGGTGGTGTATTTGGAAGTTCTACCGCGAGTCTCTTGATTTTTCTCGGATCGACTGATACGACTCTGTCGTCGGGGACGTGACATGATTCGAGTACGAATATAATTTCTCTTTGAGAAGGTGTATATATCCCAACATTTTTTTTGTGGACATAGTATAATTTTTCCATAAAATTATCTCCTTGATTAATTTAAATTCTAATATACATATGTATAAAATATGAATAGAATTTTTTTAATCGCCTCCAAGTATTATTTTAAAATAATATATGTTGGGTTACCCAACATATATTATGAATATATATATAATGCCCCACTCTCCTCTATACTTTGTCTAGCTACTGAGCCGTTATTTAACCTAACGGTAACCGGCAACGGTTCTTTTAATTCATTAACTATCTCTTGGAATAATATAGTTCCATGTTCTCTATTGTAAATATAACATCCCGCCTCATTTCTATTAAAAAATGCTGTGTTACCATTTCTTAATAATACCGGATGGAATAACATATCTACATGTAGATTATAATTAATATATCCGACAACTGTGATTATCTTGGTGTTGGTATCTAATCTATACACTGGTCCAGTTCCGTCTATAGACGAGTTACTATTTATGATTAATAACTCATCCCTATCTACCATTGCTATAGTGAGTGGACCGGTCGATAACGTTGGATCTTTTAGATCGTATACTAATTCACTGTTTTTAGAATTTACATCCCATTTTAAAATTGAACGTCCTTGATTTGTATCACTAATAAAGTACACAAACTGATCTCCGGGACCTCTCGTTATTTTAGACGGGTGACAAGTTACTCCTAGATTTTCATTACTTCTTTCTAATTTGTTTTTGAAGCTGAATGTATTCGCACTATATTTAACAAATTGTAATACTATAATGTTATCATTCCTTAAAAATTCAACTACGAATGAATTATTGGTTATATTAAATATTTTGGAAACCCTCGTGATATTTAATTTCTCTTCCTTGGTAAACATATTTATCATTCTAAGACCACTATAACCTGTGCCGTCCTCTTTAAATTTCACGGAAAAGAAGTTAAATTTATCTCTATCGAATATTATAACTCGTTCATCTATTAATCCTTCGGTGATAGTTTCTGTTGTATTGATAGCCAATGTTGAACCAATAAATTCCAATTGATTGTTATATTTAAGATCTTTATTTACGATAAATAGCTGTTCACCGATCGTTGTTGATAATTTGAAATCTATAAAAAGTGTATCAGTATGATATACGCGCACAATCAAAATCCGGTTTTGTTGTAGAATATCGGCCGATATATCTATAGCGTCTCCGGCTATATTCTCTTCGATGTACGTTTTAACAAACATACTTGTATTTGGGTCAATAAGCGATACCTTCTTAATAGAACTACCTGATCTAACCCCGAACTTTACTATTTTGTTATATCGGCTATTTAATCCTGATATATTACTAACAAGCGTTATGCCTATATTAGACATGACGACCTCGTGTATCAATAGCGGGGTATCCATGGTTTCGGTATGCTGAATAGCCACTATTTTTATAACGTCTACTGTCAAGATATCGTCTATATCAAATGCTTGTTTATCAAACTTATATGATATAAGTTTTGTAGATTTTAATTCAGAGAAAATAACCTTGTCGTTCGAGGAATCCATAATTACCCAGGATGTCGATAAATGCCCTTCCTTATCTGGACTTATTTTAGATATATTCATTGTGAAATATCTACTAGTCGTATCGTACAACATCTCCAAATCAATACTTACCAATAACGGTTTTCGTAAGACTAACGGTGAGCGTATTACATTTGAAAAAAGATCCCAAGCCGTAGAGTTAATTGGCGCAGGTCCCTGCCATCCTACAGGATCTATGAATTCGTTCCCTTCCGCATTGGTAAAAATTCTCCGATAGAACCAGTAATATGTATTCCCTACTGGAACACTCTTTTTTAAGATGTACTTGTACAAAAAGGAATCGTCGTTAGCTGTAGATTCAATATATGATTCTACTATGTCAGCCATAGCGACGGTATCTGGGGAGGATGGTTTATTTAAAACCATCCATTCTGTTCGCCGCTGTAGCGTAGCTCCGACCTCTGATAATTCTTCTGTAGATAGCGATTGGATAATAAAAGTTTTTTGTGTCATGGGAAATTCCTCATTTTAAAAATAGTTATGTCATTAAAAAGATGATTTATAATGAAAAATAAATAGAGACTAGTCGGTCTGATGACCGAATAGTCCTTTATCAAATATAATTCTTACTTGATAATATAAAAACAGGAGACTACGATGTTACCGATGAACGTATTTATGGATTTTGAGATATTACCCCCTTACGATAAGGCTATTAGATCAAATAAAAAATATAGGATAGTCGACCGAAGACTTCTATCGAATATGATAAAAGTTGTCCCAAATGTATATGAATTCATATATAGGAAGCTAGATAGAACTAAAGATGAGTTTATGTCCGATAAAGAAGGCGGCATATATATCCTAACACTCGAAGATAGAAATGATAGAATGTTCGAGATCCCAGAGAACAAAATAAATACTTTAAATATAGAGACTATGGTGGAAGTCGTAGATAAAACAATAGGTATAAGTTTAGGGACAGTTCCAGTGGATATCGATTTGGACGGTTTGGATAGGGAGCTGGTGGCCTATATCCTAAATAGATTAGGGATACCAACTGTTATAGAAATCATAGAAACCTCCGACAGAGATACTATTTCTATAACCGACCTAGCTGAATTTGAAGATAATAGATTGAAAGAGAAACTGGCAACAAACATATATGATATGTATGAGTCTGTGGCGAAAGAGAATATACGACTGCAAGATATTATACGTAAATTGGTAGAGTATAACAATAAAAAAATAGGACTATGACGCGTTACATCGCGTCATAGTAGTTGTAGCCGACACCATCCTTTGTTAGGTAAATATCTTTACTAACTGCATTTGAAGATAGTATAATAGATAGTACTATCGCGTCAGAATTCGCAATCGAGGTTGCCGTTGACCATATCTTACCAATATATGATTCGGGTTGGAAATTAAATTTACCGAAAAGTTCTTCTGGTAAACTATTAATTTCACGCATCAGAGCTTCGTTATTCTTATCTGATATGACAGTGACCTTCCTGGAAGACGGGTATCTTATCTCAACATCGCTCGTCACCTCTATGACATTCGACGCTTTCTTGTCTTCTAAGAAATCCCTTAATCGTTTCATGGATTTTTTGTTTCCAGGATCCATGAAATATATTTGGTATTCAATTTTAAACGAAGTTATTTCGTCTATATCTACCCCAGACAGGGATACTATTCCGTTAACCACAGAAGTCAGTATGGTATTAACATTCTGTGGAATTACAGGCAATGGAACTTCTTTGGGATTCTTTAGAAAGTCAATTATTAAATCTAGTAACTCGGTGAACTCAACCACATCATCCGCGCTATTCATTGATGAGGACATCCCGGTAGTATATGAGAAAGCTACTATTCCGTCCATATCTGTATCTATAAATGTCTTAACTATGTCTTTAGGATTACACATTAATCCTGGTATAGTCGTTCTTTTTATCATAGGGATATCTGGTACATTTCTCAATAACATAACTTGAGGATGTTGGATAACCGGCGGTTGTGACGTAGTATTCATGTCTCTCCCGATCCCACGATTTGAAAATCCAGTACTACGAGATGAGGAATCCGGTAGAAACGACGACCCAGGTAATGGTAGGTTACTATTACCGTACATAGTAGGGGCACGTCCACTTGCTATATCGAACAATCTCGCTGCATAGTTTGTAACTATAGGACGTTCTACCCTATTATCCTGAAGTATCTCCGAGATGTACTTTACTATATTCATTATGTCCTTTATTTCCCTTGCTCTCGCTATCATATCTGAGATGTCATATTCCATTCGTTGATCGATCATCTTAAATTGGACAAGTTCTTGCTCGCCAGACTGACTCACAATTGTTATAAAGAAAGTTCCTCTATCTTCTAGTAGTCTAAATTGTGTATTTTCTCGCATATTTTGTGTAAACATCTTTTTATCACCTTCTTAATATTTTGTTCAGTTTAGAGATCGTATCAATCTCATCTTGACTAAGTACAATTCTACCATCCTTTATGTTTAAAAATGGATTCATAGTTGATATTGGGACAGGAAATCCATCGGGTCCTGCATTCAAATTACCAACATGTACTTGGGCACCGCTTAATGTCATGTATTCTATTGGTATTCCTGGATCTTTTGCAGCATGAACACCATTTCCTCTGTTTGCATCATCTACCATAAGGTTCATCTTTGGGATTTTTGATGCACATGGATTTGATGGACGTGTCACTGGTAGTACCGGAGGGGCGACTACCGAGTATAGTGACTTTGGATATAGCTCTTTCCTTAGAATAGCCTTTATCAATTGATTAGTTATAGGTTTATTACCCATATTGTCTATCATCGAAGCCACACCATTTATCTTAATGGCAAATTGGTGTAACATATGATATGTACTACCCCAGTGTCTATCTTCATAGTAATCCGATTCGTTTGGCGACGCATTCTTATTCCTGGTTATATAAAGTATTAATTCCGAAAATGTGGACACAAATATTCCACTCGCTTTTAGCTTTTTTTGACTCTCGGAATCTATATAGTTCTTTATAGAATTTATAGTCTTATAGTATCTAACATTCCCACCTTTTTCCTGATAAAAAGCCATAAATATAAACTCTAACATATCACTCTCTCTTTCCTCCCCTGACAGTATTGACATTATTGGGGTAGCTGAGATGTTAGCCATATGTAGTACAGAACTTATTATATCAATAATAATTTCTATATCCGGATTATCCACAAGAATTTCGTCTTTAACCAGGAATTCAACCCTAGCGTCTTTACCAAATGACTTAAAAGTTGTATATCCTTCTATCTGAGGTTGACCTATATATCTAATAATATAACCGTCCTTCAAAAAGTACTCATCCAAAGTACTTACGAAACCAAGTTCTATAAATACTAACATCATAGTAGGTAATTGAACCTTTCTACCCTTACCGTTGATAGGTTTATATAGATCGTTCGCTGTCATGAATCCTTTCATAGTTACATTACCGTTTATTACTACAGTAAATGGAGCTGTGAAGAAGTTTTTCTTTATGTTAAAAGTATCTATCCTTGCCCATCCAGTACGTATAGAACACACATCGGAGTTAATTATTGGGCGAATCATATACCTTACACCATTAACATATAGTTCAGGGGAATCTAGATACGGGACGGCGAACATTTGCTGTATAGCCATATTATTATCCGCCGGTAGGACAAATTTGAGCGTCACTGGTATAAAGTCCGATCTCAATATATCTATCGTTGCTAAGGATGAATCATATAATTCCCTAGCAGATTTTATATCGTAACCTATATATTGAAGTCTCCTTGTCGAATCGAAAACTCCGCGTAATAGACTATCTATCACATCGATCATACCGGAAACATTTTTACCCTCCAGTCCGTTTACGATATCTTTGTTGTACTTAAACATCTGTGGGTTTATCCAAATGCTATCAAAGTCCATGATAACTACCTCCATTTTAAATTCATTATAATAGTCGACTTCCTAAAAAATTCTTTTTACCAGATCAGTTATAACAGCCCCTACGCCGATCCCGATACCTTTTTCTAATCCACTGGAAATTGGTCCAGTAGAATACTTATTCTTTTCTATCTCTAATTTAGTATCCAATATAGCGAGTGTTCTGGAATGTTTTTCTCGCTCCTGACGTATAACCATCTCAGCTAGTAGCATCTTCTGATTACGATCTAATTGCCGATCCTGGACTTCCAATATATCAAGTGTGGCTTTCAGTAGATCTAGATCTACTTCACATTCCATTGGTGTCTTATGTAGACCATATTCTTTATGTTTGGATATAGGTACCCCATCAATATTGGTACCTACTAGTATACCATCCATATACGACGTCACATAAATACCGTCAAATCTAGTTGGATCATATATTGATGTTATCTTATGGATCTCTCCATGTATCTTATAATAATATTCGACACTTCGAATATTATTGTTCACGATACTAATATCGTGTCGCATCGTATTATGTTTAACATCGTTCGACTTTACCATCCTATTTTCATGTTCGACTTTACCAGGTAGCATACTATACAAAGTATGTGAAGATATTATCGATTTATACCCATTTGTCCCTGCACTTACGATAACCGACAGTGGTACTAATTCTAATAGTACAAGCACTCTATCGTCAATCATACTGATATTATCTGGGAGTTTTTTAACTACTTGCCTTATAGATTCACTTAATCTCATATATGCTTTAGCCGCCTCAACAACGTTTTCATATCTTATTATCCGAACGATAAATGTCATCTTCGGGTAATTATGTAGGATATTTGAAATATAACACATTGATGCGTAGAATACGTTACCGATAAGACCATCAGATTGTATAACTGTTGCTGTGTGAAATTTATTGGAAAAATCATAATTCATCCCAAATAGACTAACATCTAGAGTAGATCCAATATCGGGTAAATAATTCGGGTCATTAATATCTAGTAATTCCGAAGGTATCGTTTTAAATGATTTAGCCCAGGTTAAGAAATCGTTATCTTTATTGACAATAATTTCAACAGTAGGTAATGCTTCATTCATTATATCTCCTTTTTCTTTTTTCTTGTTATTACAATAATATAATATGTTAACATTTTTTAGGTAAACGCCAATATAATAACACATTGGCCGAAACCAATGTGTTATTATTAGTTAATAATTCTGATTGATGGAGCGTCGGAATCTCTCAATGCTTCTTCTAGACCAGTCATTTCAATTACACCTGCAACTGGAGTAATGTTGAACCCGCCATATCTAGGGTAGATATTCGCCAGATGGTAAGTACCTCCAGTGCCACTACTTCTAGCGACAGAGCCAATGATGCTAGGTGATTTCAATCTGATTAATCCCGCGAATGGGTTGACTGCCGCTTCACCTAAAACGTCACCTCCCCGTGTTGGCATTGTAGACGACATAGTCAAAATAAGCAAGTCGGTGAACCGGCTATCCATAGTTCCATTAATTTTAATAATGATTTTCCCTGCATACTCGTTATTTAATTTCTGAATAACTGGATCAAGGTATCTTTGGATTTTAGAAGACGTAGCGATCTTGACAATCGGTACATATTGTTGATTAATCTCTTTTAATCTCTTCTCGAAATATGAATCGATTACCAAACTAATAATAGCAGTTTTTATATTATTACTAACCGATGACATTACCGCATCATATCGTGTATCAGATGAAAAACTCTTCGCACTAGAAACAACATCGAAATTGGAATACGTATAGTAGTTTCTATCTGTCCCGAATGTTGACGTTGTTATATCGGTTAGAGATAGCTCGGATGACTTCTTATTAGCTAGAATACCATCTTTAATTGTATATGCTAGTGTTAAAAGTTTGGTACGGAAATACTCTTCTTCTACCAAATTTGCAAATTGGTTACTGAATTTAATTTTTTCAGCTAGAGTGACACTTCTATTAAAAGATGGATCATTAAATGATTGTAATAATTCACGAACGCTAATAGGTGATTTAATTCCTAATCCTATATGTTGAGTTTTTCCCGAGAAATCAATTTGTGGCCCATTCTCTCTATAGGTATCATCTACAATTTTATAATCAGGAATCCAGCTTCTTAGAGTCATACTACTAGCGAAAGCCTTAACTGCATCGGTTGCCGGGATTTTTTTACCGTCACTATCCGTATATTTAACATCGTAATTGATCTGTGATATATTAAATTTACCCAAACGTAAATCCCCACTAAGTGAAATTGTTGGGGTAATTTTAATCGTATAACCATCTGGAATCCAACTCAAGGCTTCTGCTGGTTTTCCCGTAGTAAAGTCATTATCTTTGTTCGTGAAGATAAATATAGGTGTTACGGCGGCGGCGACGGCGGTTGTTGCTCCGAATGCGGTTCCTGGTGCATGATTACCTGGTGAAGATAGTACATTGAAATTCATAATAGATTTCTTATTCGAGTCGTTTGGATCAACAATGTCATAATTAACCTCTTGTACTCTAATATTTCTGTCGATAATAGCAAAAGCATCATGTCGTCCTTCCACATTGAGTAGAATATTCATACTATTTGCTAGCGTCGTTAAGTTAGGTTCTTTGTTTGCAAGGATAGGAGCCGTGTCTTTACCAGCAATCTTATCGTCTGCTTTTTTCAAAGCTACATCCAGATACGATTTATTTGTTTCTGTAACGTAAATCCTTACTGTATCCATGAACAATGCTGTGAGAAGGTTGCCATCTGCAAGGTCAATATATAATTGAGAATCAATTCCGGATGTATCAAGTTCTGTTCTACTTTTATTAAACGTGATATTCATAGCTACGTCATGTACAGCTGCGCCACCAGAGTCTGGTAAAACGTGAATAGTAGTAAAGGTTTCCTCTAGAAATGTGTCAGTGACACCACCGAGGCTATCAAAGATATAAGCCATATTTATGTTGGCGAATGAATCGAGATTACCGGCAACATCGGTATACTCACTCCCCTTCGCCATGACGACAATCTCCTGGACACTACCATCAGGTCTATTTATATTAACTGTATGTCCGGTCTTATCTTTATATTTAGATAACATATATACTGTAATAGCTTGGATTGCGGAAGTAGTAGTTAAAGTTACTTGATTATTTTGCTCATCGTAAAACTGTCTACTAGCTAGAGACGTTGCTTGCGAGATGAGCACGTCTTCATAGTTACTATTTTTTTTTAACTCGTTA
This sequence comes from Arcobacter nitrofigilis, assembly GCA_022736375.1. Classification (GTDB taxonomy): domain Bacteria; phylum Campylobacterota; class Campylobacteria; order Campylobacterales; family Sulfurovaceae; genus BN30871. The sequence goes on from DZCE01000002.1 coordinate 35,933, forward strand.
TAATCTGTGATTCCCCTGAGACCTAGCGCCGTTAATATATTATCTACGCAGTCCTTAACCTCGTTTGTGAAGATAGCATAATTTGTTGACATGTTTTTCCTTTTTTAAGTTATTATTTCATTTAATAGTTTTTTGTCCCTATAATAGATAAAAAACTATTAATTCTATTTTTTAGTTAAGTCACTAAGAATTACCCCATGAAATAACACCCCGTTTTTATATTTTGTAAATAGTAAATCGGCTAGATCGCGTAATCTCGACTCATCCATTTCTTTATGTTGATCTGAAAGTTGCCGGGGATACTTTCTAGTAAGATTACTATCGACGATTAATAAAATTATAGATTTTTCACCATGATAAATGTTCTTCAGAAATCTAACTTCCGTTAGATTATCGGGGATGAAACAGCTTAATAACTCATTCTCTCTTTCATCCATTAATACATTTGTTAAATAGTTGTCAGTTACATTAAGTCCGAATTTCTTGTATATGTTTAAAAGTAGGTATTTCGTCGCTTTACCTATATACTCAATATCTGTCTCAGATAGTACGTTATTACGCGCTATATATCTTTCTTCTTTACGTAGTGGTACCGGACCACATATGTTAGAATATAGATAATCTACAACTTTCTCGTCGTCACCAAGCGTTGCGTATAAACGCTCTGCAGTGACTACGTCTACGGCACATAGTATGGAAGTTTTCATAGATATAGATCTTTATGATTAAAGTTTAGGATCTTATCTGTATTGGCTTCCGTAAGTTCACCAAAACTCTTTTTCAATTTTTCTATATTTAGCCATATGTTATATCGATGACTTCTAATCTTTTTTATGATCATCTCTAGTTGATTATAATCAAGTTTAATGATGGTTGATTGTCCGTCTATAGCGATAACTCCAACATCAAATTGTGTATCTGAGGACTTATGTAATTCCAGTGTCTCCGAGAAATTAGTAATAGCGTCTTGCGATACGGGTACTAAAAATTTAGTAATTCCAGGTACATTGTTAATCTCTAACGACTTGACATCCTCCTTAATACGATACTTTATAGAGTCAATCTTGTCTTTAGCCAACTTATCTAAAAGAACCGTTGGTTTATTTTTCTCCATCCAATCTGGGAAGCTTTCAGAAATTAACGCCGGTACTTTGTCTGTCGCATAGAATACGAACATACCGTCATTGACGAGATATACTTTTCTATATTCTATAATCTCCTTATCTGTAATAATCATAGTGAAGTCATAATGCTCTATTACCGTTTTAATATCTATCTGTGTATTCATCTTCTTTCCTTTTCATCTGTTTTTTATCTTTCATATAAAAAGAGCTATACCATTAATTTGGTATAGCTCTTTTAGTAGCTATGTAATGCGTTGCAGGTATCACTACATTATTATATGCATCAAAGGAGGACAACCCAAATGTATTACTATAAAATGCGCACCCGATACCTTGGAATCTATATTCTAACTTGGTAAATACCGTTAAATTGGTAGATATCTTTAGATGAAGTTCGTTATAGTTTTTAAACGTATATGTTTCATCGGTCTCCATGTCCCCTAATGGAGTTAAAGTATTCCCATTAGCAGGATTAACGCCTAAAATATCTTCATGTTTCTGAAGTATAGTATTATAGCCATTTACTTTTTTCCAGTACTTTGTGAGAGATACCCCAGTATATGACTTTTTTTGTGAACGCATTAGGGTCGCCGATGTAATTACCCTATCTGTTCTACTGGATGATTTGGCAAAAGTTAAATAACTCACATCTGGAATCTCAACGTGACATAATGTATTAAACAAGTCCACGTCGAATGGTACAAGTGGTTTAACTCTCGGATGACCACCAGGGTATATATCTAAATCTGAGATAGCTACCCATCCTCCAACTTCTTTATACCAGAATGCGTCGTCTTTAGTTCCAGACGATAATAGGTTTACGTCAAATCTATCATAATCCATTGAAATAGGCATCCAGGACCCAGGTCCTTCTCCCAGATCTACTATAAAGTGAACTTTGGTTTCTTTTCCGGCTATATGGTCAAATGTAAAAACCTTCCCGTTATCTGGATGGGTATATAGATCGGGCTGTTTGAACCAGTAATTGTTATTATCCCTAGTATCATATTCATCTGACGACGGAGTAATGAGATTAACATATGTATTATCAAAATATGGAGTATATATATTAACTGTATATTGTCCGCTGACATTCCCTGTAAATTTAAATGCTATCGATATGTATCGTTCTGGATATATTGATGTCAGTTCGCCTCGGAACAATCCGGCGACAATTAATTCTTTACTACCTGACATTCTATAGTCCTCCTTACCCGACTCAACATGTATACATTTAATGCCAAAACCATCTTTATATGAGTCTGGTTTAAAGTACAGGAAATTTCGACCCATATCTCTGTGGATTGAAGCTCGGATGTTATCAAAGATGTAAGCCGTAGAGCTGCGATTGAAATCTTTAGGAATATCCGCACTACAAGCTATATGCACTTTAGGTACGAACTCGTGATCGATACTTTTAAATACCCCGCCATCATAGACATCACTAAGGTTACCTAATTGATCTACTTGAAATGATAAATTAGGAATGAGTGTCCCCACGCCACTCATGGAAGGTGCTTGGGGACCTCTCTTACCTTTGGATCCCTCTATCCCGATTCTACCATCCTCCCCACGTAATACACTGATATACGCCTCCGCATCTTCCACTAGGATGTAGAAGACGTCTGTATTAATGGGGGAGTAACTATTATTAATTTGTTTAGATAATGGAGACACCTGATATACCATCTCGCCAATCTCTATGGAGCTAATATGATTAATATTCTTAGCTTTATTATTATAAACAAATAATCCAAAATCGTCAGCAGATTCTGGTACCGATATACCTGAAATGTCACCTATATCGATTACCATTTTGTTACGTAATGGTTCTAAATCGACATATACGTATTCTCTGTTATTTCTTAAATATATGTCATTAATCGACTCACCTCTCTTGTAAGAAGGCGTCAACGCCGCGGATACTTTATTTAATAATTCGGCGTCTACAACACCATTATTTTCTAATTTATTAAAACTCATAAATTCTCTCCTTGATTATCTACATTATACTTAGTGGATCTCCCTACCCTACCCAAATCTGTATATAATATGGCAGTATGTTTTCGGAATACAATAAATCCAATAGATGCGCCCTTTGCCGTATCACCTGTGTCAATCAAATATCCTTTCAGGATACTGTCTTTATGACGACCGGATGACATAGCTATTTTATAAGGTGACATAGCCGTATACATCTTTTTAAATATATTAGCATTATCTCGCAATATACTGTACGTTACTATTTCCGCATCCTCCGGACGATACCTACCAATTAATTGATCCACAGGAAGGTCGAATGATGGTAGTTGGGAATCTTTTCTAAAAGTACCTAATGGTTCCATATATCGCATTACTAGTTTTCGTTCATCTTCTTGTGGTCTCCATGTATTTTCTTCAAATTCAAATGGAGTAAATGATAACTCGCCGAATGTCAATTCGGCAACACCTGTAGATGACCAATCCGTGAGTCCCGAAATAGTCTTATTAAGAACTATTTTAAATCCAGTCATATCTGGTAAATCATGTCTAGTATCTTCGGTAACCACCGTGGCCCCAGATGAAATAGTTCCAATTTGGACATTGTATCTTATACCATTCTCTGGGCTACTTTTGTGTGATCTTTCAACAATGAACGGAATCGAATATTTTACCTCGCTTCTATCGGTAGGTAAATACTGGAATTTCTTGATTGTATACTTATTTTTAATATAATCAATCAATATCACGGAGTAATATCCAGGGATATCCGAATTGAACGTAAAATTAACGTACATAAAATCAGGATGGTGTTCACGTGCAGTGATATCTGCATCTCGATTTAATTCAACAAATTGCGAAATAGGAATCACTGTATTCGTTCCACCTAATTTTCCATCTTTAAGATAAAATTTATATCTACCTCTAGAACCGGCGACACCATCAGGTCTTGGTAGTAAATGACGTTCTCTTCGCATTGTAGTCAATCTAAGATTCATAATATAAATAGATTGTGTACTCTGGTTGCTATACGTGAAGAAACAATCTGCCCCATAAGCAACTAACTCTTTTAGATCATTAGGTACTAACTTCTTCTGGGCAACCATATCATCAAATGGTAAGTCAAAATGTAACAATCCGTTAACAAATCTATTACTATTTGCTGTAACGAATCCATTATATCCTTTATCGCCAATTTGCGCCACTGGAGCAGTTACTCCATCAATACCAACTGTATTTTGTAGTAAAGCTACATTATTACCTTCGCTATTACAAAGAATGTACACATAACTATTAGCTGGGTTAGTTTTGAATTGTCTTGTGTCACTAAATCCTATTCCGTATAGTAATCCATTATATTCAATTCCGCCAATATTTAATGGGCTTGTACCATTAGGTAGATTAACTGATATAATCTGGTTAGTTACTAACGGTGCCTTGGAACTATCTGTTATCTTTATAACCCCATTATCTAAAATACCGATTATCGGAGTAAATATTTTATTCGGCATCTCTAGATGTCCATATACCCTGTTAATCTCATCTGCACTAAAAGTCTCACCATTGTGATCTTTCTTTACTGTAATTATCATACCGTCCCCCTATAATATTCTTGCGTCACATACTATATGATGCTCTTCTATTTCACTATACAAAGAACCTGCTATTAAGGAATATACACAATACCCAGTTTGCGCTTTATCTATCTTTGACCTAATGTTACATCCGTATAGATAGTGATCCCTAGAATCCCCAGTCGCGAGTAAAATATTCTTATCGGTCGCCTCAATTGTACTAGTCGAAGCGGATGCGGCGCTAGTAGTCCATGTCCGATATGCTTTGAATGGCGCCTTATCTGAATTTCTTTTTCCGTCGTTTACTTCGAATCTTATAGCGTAATGCTTATCCAATTTTGGCATAGTAAATCTAGTCCAGATTAATCCATCCCCCTTTAATTCACCTAGATTATTACTAACCCCTCTAAGATATCCTCCGGAATAATCGGTATTAGCCGAAGAAATTATCACCTCATAGTAGACTTTGGATCTTACTTTGTCTAAGTTTGAATCCATCTTCGCCTGCATATACTGATTCAATATATCCTCATCTCCTGTAGGAAAATATTGTTGTATAAATCCTCTTTTGCTAAGTGCTGGGGAGAATATCTCTACTTTACCGCCAAGTTCCATATATCTTACAGCATCTACAGATAAAGGTAATTTCACTGGAGTCATGCCAGATGTAGTTTTAATTACAGACTCGGTATCTCCTGATGTTAAATTTACCCATTCGGATGAAGCTGCTCCGGTCGGAGCTATCTGAACCATCATACCTCTGCTATTAGATTGATCTAATTTGTAGTCTATATTCCCGATAATACTTTCTGGACTTAATCCTACTTGGATATAAACTGGCATAATGCCGTTGGTATCCTCGTATAATGAAGTATCGTAAGTAAAACTACGTTTTGCTACCAACTGCGATCCGTTAGATCGACCGAAATAGAATAATACATCATATTTTCCGGATATCGTTGATTTAAATCCCATAGAGAAATACCAATCTCCGTCATCATGTATTAATCTAGAAGCTATTACATTATGAATAGGGTGACATAATCCTGAACTAAAATGAGTGTTGGCCGATTCCTTTTGGGTCACCATTGTTGAGTTAAGTACAATACTCCCTTGATCATTATTTATGTTTACTTCATATTCTTCCGGACATTTGTGTCCGAAATTATAATATCCATCACAGATATATACCTCATTAGTATCTGGTGAATTATTCTTTCTCCACGGCATATACTTAGATTGTTGTATCTTGAACCCGGTGTTAAACATCAAATTATGATCGTCGGATACAGTTTGTATATCGCCAATCTCCCCTCTATCTCCATTCGGAGAGTCTAATCCGTTAAATCCACTAGGTCCGGTTAATATATGTACATTAAGCTGACCATTCAAAATTATAATCTTAAGTACTGTTTTGTAATTAACGAATATAATTGGATTTACAGGATATGTCTTCCCAACATCATCTCCTAACAATGTAATATTATTTATAGTAATAACATCTGTAGTTATTGTATGTAATTTCTGTAACGCTACTATATATGATGCATCATCTGTAACTGACTGACTTGGGGTACTTAACCTCAAATCACCTAGAATAAGATCTATTCCTTTAAACTTGCATATATTCTTCCTGGAATTAATGAAGATAGATCCTACTATTTCCGAATCATCATCTCCTAATTCATTAAGAGGGTTAATAATTTTCTTATTTATCTCCTCAGCGGTTAAATAATCGCCGACATTTATTTTTCCTACCATATACTCTCCTTATTAACTAATAACTGGCATTGGTAACTTCGCCGGTAGACTACTATCGGATAACGTTACTGTACGTAATACCAAATATTCCCACTGTTGCTGCTTATGAGAGATATATGGTCTAATTCCTAATAGATACTTACTACCCTCTTTTATAAATGACATAAACGATGGTATAATGAGGTTCTCATCTGTCGCCTTACCAGAGTATATTAACAACCCGTCGCTATATAATTCAACATCAAATCCGGTAGACAATTGAATATCTTGGATTCTAAAATGTTCCAGACTATCCTTAACGATAACGATGGAATTAATGTTAGTTACTGGTTTAACTAACCTAGATTGAGTTGTTATGAATATAAACGAAGAAGGTTCACTAACATCATTTGTTGTGCTGTGAAACATTGCCTTAATCTGATATAGTTTACCCTCTTCTAAAACTATGTCTGATAGATCATAATACCCTAGATTATTTTGATCCTCAATTACACAATCTATAATCTCACCATAGATATCTAATAGAAATATAGTAATTGCTTTCTTTTTACCATTCCCGTTTACAGCAAATCCATCAATTTTTATTTTGAACCCTGTTTTGGGGTGAGCTGATATAGAATAATCTGAAGATATTACTGGTCTAGCTACCAAAGACGGGACCGATATATTTATCGGAGATGCTCTCTCTGCTATATCTTTCATTGGCACTATCTGCGTCTTTGTACCAGCACGCATAATAATCGGTTCTTGGTTATCTGGATCTGGTTGTACATTCTGAAAAAATGTAACTTCGAGAAGATACTCTTTTTCAGGGTAATATGGGATATTTTTGAAAACTAGCTTAGTAGTTGTAGATTCGTCCCCTGTATCTCCGGACTTGGCCAATACCCTAGTGAAATTATCTATACCCAATCTATAGTCTACTCGTATTATCGGATGATCTGTCTTAATCGGTCCAATGGACATTTGGAAATCCATATATACTCCTTTTTTTTATTTTTATTTATCAGTAAATAGCTACCGCTATTAAACAGTAGCTATTTAGAGTTCTTTATTGTTCTAGTTTTTGATCTGTCAATGGAATGGTGTCGTCTATAGTACACGGAACGGAATCCTCAGTTTGTCCACTAGTGGTGGTAGATTTTGTACTATTTTTTTTATTAAGTATCTCGTTAAGTCTCTCCCTACCGGCGACACTACCTGGTAGCTGGATATTATCCGGTGGTGTGATATTTAGAATCCTTGGTTCGGAGTTATTAATAACAGCTTCTTGTTGAAATGATTGCGTTTCAATATTTGCTTGTAGTTTCGCTAATATTGTCATAAATCTAGATATCTCCTCATCTCTCGATGCTATTTTCGACTCTATCAATTCATCGTAGGTTACACTTTCAATCTTGAATACTTTAGGATTCTCCAATATAGTATCTAATACGTTAGTATTCTCTTCGAATATCTCAAATATCTCTATATTATTAGGCGTCTCCCCAGCATCTCTTTTCGAATTAACTATCCACCCTCTAACCACTTTTAACTTTACGGAATCTAAAAAGAACCTATTATAATCTGAAAATGGGGTCTCCACATCTATACTATCTATATAAATATTTCCTACCGTTGTTACTTTCAACATAGTATCTTTACGATTGCGATACGCATCCTCAAAGTCCATATAAATAAACTCAAATTCGTCAGGTGATACTGTCACTAGAGAAGGTCCAGTTTCCTCCTCAATCAACAACATAGCTACTGATTTTACCACATGTTGCCCGTCTTTATGTCCGATTGTTAATAATAAATCATTTTTTCCTATATCTATCCCGTACTCTTTTTTGAATCTAGAACTCATTTCTAATCCTCCTTCATATATTTTATTCATTCAAATAATCTTATCAAAAAAAAATAGTACCGGATGTTACCTAGGTAACATCCGGTACGGCGGTGGATAACTTGTTTAAGTAGGAATCTTTATTATAGAATATCCTACTAAAGGCATATTAATAGTTGCCAAGTGCTGGTACGAATAGTCCAAACAATCCAGCTACTACACCTGATTTTACAGTCTCGCCTGAAGGTAGTTCGAATACTACTTTAAATGGGTCTGTGGGGCTAATACTAGCTGAAGAGACAAGAATTCTGCCATCCTCGGTATAAATCGTACAATCTTGTGAAATAGCTACGCTATTAAAATTGCCTCGTGTTGCATCATCTGTAGGGAAAATAAGAATAGAGGGTGTACTAGTTGCATCGTCTTCGTTAATTGCGTAACTAATTGTTTTGAAGTTTGATACAATAGTACTCATTACTTCAGCTGGATTAGTCGCTTCTCTAGTGAGTCTTTCTGCATTCTCAGACACTACCCCGATTTCATCATAGATCCCAGCTAGTTCATTGCTGATAAGAGCAGTGATTTGGCTGTCAGTATATGCTTGTGCTGCGTTAGCCATCTCGGTGATAGATGCCGCGTTATCATCAATGAATTGTTTGATTTCGAGGAAAGTATCCGCCTCGATAGCAGCGCCTTCGGTAATAATGTTCATAGCATCTGTTGCCGCTTTTTTCGCGATATTTAGCATAGAACCAGGAATTGTTTCTCCACCATTAAGTGTTGCCATTGCAGGGCCGTATCTATTCTCGATGGCCGACTCTACTTCACTCATATATTCTTCAATAGTCTTTCGAGTGTTGTGATTTTGACCTAATAGGGCATAAAGTCTACTTTGAATAGCACCATTAGAACTGGTTACCGAGTTCAAATTATATGTCAAAGTAGATATATTGTTATTTACGCCTGGTAACAGATTTAAATCTATTTTTTTTAACGCTGGAGATCTTCCTAATCTAGCCATGAGTTTTTCCTTTGTGATAAATTATTTGAAGTTTATACTTCAAATAATAGAAATTTTATTAGGGACAAAAAACGCACCCAACCCGAACAACGTTCCAGATAACATGAATTCTCCATCAGGAAGTCTGATGTTTATTTTAAACTTGTCAATTTCATCTATATCGGCAGTTACAGTATATATACTGCCACTATCTGAAAATAGGATACATTCGCCACTAATAGCAACACTAGCCCAATTAGCTCTATCCGGCGAGTTTTGTGGAAATATTAATACAGATGGTGTATTAGTAAGTGTAGCTGAACTAACCTTATAACATATATTCTTAAAATTATTAGTAATTATATTCATTACAATATTATCTATGTTAAGATAATCAAAACTGACAAATAATTCAGACATACGCTTATTAATAAGATCATCTATCTTTTCAACATTTGATGATAAGAATTCATTAAAGTCGTCAGTTGCCGCGGTTTGAGGGCTCATCTCTCTAAGCTCACAGAGGAATTCGCCAGAAGAGGTTTTAACTATTTTATATAAATATACAGATGTGCTAGTTATCTTGCCTTTTAATATAATTTGCCCGTTTAATATAACAGGAATTCGACCTAACCCCTCTAATATAAACCAATTGATATCCTCCTCGTTTGAATTAACAGTGGTAAATAGTCCGGAGGTAGTTCTTGTGTATGAGTTAAGATCGTCTAGCCCACCTCTCCTAACGATCATAGTATCATTGGTAAAATAAACATCGTCGTTAGCGTAACTCCTACTAATGCCATCGATAGCCTTAACGACTTGTGTGTTATCCTCAATATTAGGATTCATAAATTTACCAATCAGATTCTTCAGCTCCTTGAATAATGGATTTATATCCATCGCGCTGAGTATACTCTTATACGTGCCGGTAGAGTCAATTTTATCATCAAATTTACCCAAAGTGTGGCTCCTTTACTTATTTTATTTTCAATTAATCAATTGAAGGTATAATAATTATAAATAAAAAATAATAATCTGCTGAGGGAATACCCATCAGCAGTTCAACATAATATCACCAGGGTGTGGATCTTTATTACTAGAATAGGTCTGTTCGTTAGGAAACATCCAATGTAACAAACCTCCTAATAAGAAAGCGATATAGATATTCGAAGTACCTAATCTTCTCTCGTAATTGATAATTATACCATCATCATCATTTGTTAACGTTGGATTTTTTAGCGATTTGACGTAAATCGACTTTACTATCAACGATGTAAAGGAGTACGGAATGAACATCTTACTAAGCATAAATGCATGTAGCTCATCCAAGAGAGTATATTTATCCATTCCCGTTGCCGCGGCACCGACCAGAATAGTCTCAAACTCTCTTGGAGTTGTCTCTAGACTTATTCCGATATTTGGTAACTTAAAGACCGGAACGTCCTCCTTTAATGCCAGTATATTATTTAAATATATTTTATATACCGATTTATTGGCCACCACATTACCAATCTTACCAATCAATCTTAACATAAAGAGAGTAAATGATAGTTTCTTTACATTTGTTGACGCGATAATAACAGTTTGTCTGCGCCTACTACCAGTTATCTTATCGATAATCTCTAACTCAAATTGTTTAATTCTTGAATATGAATTTATATCCTTAGAAATATACTTTTCGGAAAATGTTATATTACTCACCGGAATATTTATATTATAATTGTTTTTGTTTAGATTGAACCAAGATTTATCCATATATACATTACCGTCATCACCGATGGTAAATATGTTTTTGGCGACGCCTTTAAAAATATACTCTTCTTCTTTAGAACTACCCATATGATGTTTTTGTCCTATAATAAGTTGACTCATTATCTCTATAAAATATTGCGACACAAAGAGCCCTAAATTATATACAGGTGGTATATTATGGGTTAGTTCACCTAAACATACTGAACATATTTTCTTAGGATCATTCAGTTTACACCCTGAAGGATGACGGACTCTAATAGTATGCCCGATATAACTAGAAGACTCTTTCACATCCATAACCCGCAGTCTCGATAGACTATCATCCGTGAAGTATGATCCAACTAACGATACGTGATTTTTATCAGTCACGTCTATACTGGCGTACTCCTCAGATCCACAATCTCCATTGACGAACTCCACGAAAAACATCAATAATAGTTTCATAAGCTTACCGAAATACTCGGAGTCGGCGATAGCTCCCTTTTTAGCTCTCTGCGCTATAATAGTACTGTAACTATCTACTATATACGTATACGCATCGTAATGCCCTAATGCATAACTAGTAGCTATTGGTTTCCGTAGGATTTTCTTATTTATGTCCGATCTAAAACCAATAGGTCCGACGGTTGTTAATAATTGTTGCTGACGTACCAAACCGGCTAAGTATGATTGTCCCACAGGGGTACCGGCATACTTAGTACTAAGTAATCTATGCGTGATATCATATGCCTCATTAACGGCCCTTGGGGTCTGATCGTCATATATCCTTTCAATCGCCGAAATCAACTCTTCGTCGCATTGAATGTTTAGAACATCAATTATATCATAACATATGACATAGTTACTTACATGAAATGCTTGATTGTAATATGTCGATTTCACATTTCTTATTGCACTAAGAAATGTATATTCGTCGATACCACTTCCACCTCTCCTGTAATCTGTTATAACGGCACCCATAGCTAGATTGACTGCCGTTTCGTCAAAAAAATCTCCTTTATAGAAATTCCCTATAAGATATCTTGAAGACTGTTTTAATCCAATTGTATTTACCAGCGACCATATAGGAATATTTAAAACTATCTCATCTTTCCTCAATTCAACCATTTTATCGTCGAATAATATACTATGACTACCTGATATTCCGTCTTTAGCCTTATCCATACTTATTTGCCCTATTATGTTAGCTGATAGAACCATTATTCCCCTCCTCTTCTTGTGTTAATTCTATTCCATACATAGACAATATGAATTTAGTTCGCTCAATAGCACTATCATGCACTGGAACGTCGTTCTCATCAATTAAGTTCTCCGTGACATTATTATAGTTCTTAATCATATTATGATACATCACCATATAATACTTTGGACTACTTAACGCCGATATGAATAACCGTAAGTCTTTTCTTTCGGCGTTAGTCCATGCTAGGAGTAATAATACTTCTTGTTCACTAAGGAACTTTGGTGCGGCCGCTGAAAAGTTTCCGGAATTAGAATTATTCTTGGTGCCGCTACTGGGTTTACCATTAGGTCTAAAAAATGGTGCTGTGGAGTTCATCATTTCATCTGGTGATTTGCCTAACAGAAAGAAGTCTAGTTTATAGACCCCTATAATATATTTTGATAATTTACCGTCTATGGTGACACGTTCCCTAGGGACAGCGTACTCGGACTCGGCAATACGTATAACCTTCTCCGCGGAAATGTCATTGAAATCAAAGGATAATATAGTTCTAAAGTCACCTTTGTTCGCTGTTTCTACGAGTATCTTTTTAGCCTCGTAATTTGACTTTATCGAGTCCAGCATGGTAATCGCATTAGCCTCACCTAATAGTTCAATATGTCTATATATTATATCAAATCCACCGGCAATAGATTCTTCACTGAACCCTCCATTTTTCCAAATATACTCCTTAACTCTATCGTTACATAAACTAATAAACTTTGAGAAATAAGCATGATACATAATACCTATATTTTGACGCGATATTACGGATTCTACAGGGATAACTATATCTACACCTTCCGGGATATTCTCAGAGTTTTCTACGATGTTGGATACTATTCCTTTACTACCAAACTGAGAGGTTACCTTACCTCCTATGTCAGGTATCGTCGGAAACGCCACCGTGACTTCGATATAGAAGTGAGGTAGCTTTGATTTTTTAGCATATAGCGTCCTATTATCTTTAGGACCATTTACTATACCTAAGGCATCGAGAGTTATTTTTGTAAAGTGTTTGGATACATTACCCTCCCTGATATATTTATCGTGCAACCTTATAATCGATTGTAAGAATTCTATCTCTAGTTCCGCATAGTATTCCAATTGATCGTGTATAGTGTGGTAACCCACCGGCTTTGTAGAGTTTTTAGTTTGAGATATCACAAATATATCTATAACCTCACCACCATTTTTAGATAAGACGTTTAACATCCCTAAACTTGTTAAATCTTGAAGATCATTATGCTCTGTTAAAGTCTTTGTCATCTTTTCATATAAGTCAAAGCTAGGATCAGTAGTTATTTTTGAACAAAGAATACCATCTTCTCTAACTTTAGATCCAACATCAGGCAACGGGCTACCATTGTTTATTTGAGCTAGAATATCTTTAGCATTCACCTCTATAATGTATTTTTTGATATAAGAGAATTCCAATTTCTCCTGGGCTCGTTTCGATATCACTATACCATCCTCGTTACTATTTAACGGCGATATAAATGCTACGTTTAACGTTACAGACTGAGTGTATTGATCATTAATTACATTCGGTATAGTTGTAAAATTATCACCCTTATTAAAGAACTTCCCAGGTCGTAGATCCTTATTATATCTATGTAATAATCCGTACTTACCGTCTGTAGACGTATACGGCACTATGATCTCGGCGCCAACATTTCCATCCACATCTATATAAACAATGAGTGTCTTCATTATTATATTACCATGTTTCTTATTAACAACCTGTAGAATCTGTAGATCATTAGACGCCTTATATGCATGTGTAGCATCGCCCATCATTTTCTCCATCCCAGTAAGTATTAGTCCCTTATCTGGGTTATTTAACGGTACTCCCTGAGAATGTGTGACGTTTAAACCCATCGCTAGTCTAGGCGAAGATACATGTACTCCATTTGGTATAGTTGCTCCTAATCCAAGAACTCTCTTCGTTAGAGGTACAGCTTCCGGATCCCTTTTAATAAGTTTACCTTGACGACTTTCTTCCACCATAATGGCTCCTTCGTATTTAATATTAACTTCTTCATTATAATATGTGCATATATTAAAATATAAACACTAAAAATAGATCTATATATTTTATCATTTATTTTACCATATCACTGATAATAAATTACTGTTATTATATTCTGGTAGTTGGATTTTTAGCTAACTACAAAAATAATATAGTTCTTCTTTGATAAGATTACATAAAGGAGAACATAATGAAACTTATCTTATTTATCTTATTCTTAACGGCGAATCTATTAGGGAGCGCGGTAAAGACAACAATACCAACGCGAGCAATGACGTATCTACCAGAACTGTATATAGCTATTGATAAATACTGGCCTGGATTTAGTTTACCTCCGTTAATAGCAGCTCAGATAGAGCAAGAGACATGCTTTAGCATGACACATAATCGATGTTGGAATCCAAATGTAGAATTTAAAGGATATAAAGTTGACTCTACATCCGGACAACGTTATTTAAAAGAACATGGGGTCGGATTACCTCAAATAACTAGGGCAAATTATATCAGAAATGGTAGAGTCGTAGAAAAATTTGATGCATTATCCGAGATGAAATCACATTTCCCTAAAGTACTAACAGATGTAAGTTGGAATAACATAAAAGGGCGACCAGATCTACAAATGGCTATAATCACACTTAAGGATAAACAAAATTACAACACCTTTAAACTATATGCTAAAGATGAATTAAATAATTTAATATTCATGTTAGCGTCCTATAACGGAGGTGTTGGTGGATTATTATCGGAGATAAAATACTGTAAACGCCAAATGGATTGTAATCCTGGAATATGGTTTAATAATGTGGCTAATGTAGCGCTGAAATCTAAAAAGCCGCTATGGGGTAATAAGAGTCCATGGGAGATAAACAGAGATTATCCACATTTAATCCTTACGATTAGATTTAATAAATACTGTTTCGATTTTTTAAATCGCGATAGTATAACAAAAAAATAGGTAGATAGAATAGAATAGATTGCGTTAGCAATCTATTCTATCTCATTTCATTAAGCGGGACAATCGGGTTCGCGATAAGTGTGGTATATATTCTCCAATCATCGTAGTCAATATCTGCTTGTTTAGCAAATGCCGCTAAAGTAAACATTCTCTTAATCTCTCTGGTAATAGTAGGGTTATCGTACGTTAGACTACCTTTCTTTTCACTTCTAATATAAGATAATTTATCGGACACCTCTATATCATAATCATTTACATATAGACATGTAAGTATGAAACATACATCAGTATGGAATTCAATACCCTCGACAAATGGAAATCTGATTAGTATATCTTTTTTACATACCATCCCATTTATTACCGCCCTTGGGGCGGTAATAAGTTTTCTAATTGTAGGCATATGTGGATATCTGGTATTTATTCCAGCCAACCATATATCGCCGGTAAACTCTTCTGGTAAATATACCAACGTATCATCCTGATCAAGCTTACACACATATTGATATGAGGCATTTGCTATAGCTATATTACTAGCCAAAGCATCTGACCCGGAAGGAATTTTATCCTCATCGAACCCTATATGTACTAATTTGATGCCTTGATTTGAACATCTATTAGATAATACAGGTAGCATATAGTGTACATCATTTGATTTACCATCATTTACTAGTATAATCTCCCCGACAACACTCTTTAATGATATCGCGGAAGACACCGCCCTACTAAGTTCACCTATTGCTGGATTACATACAGATATGTAAACGGTTATATATTGTGACATTTTATTATCCTTTTATTTAAATTATTCATAAATATAATATATAATTGAAAATATGATTAACATCTAGGGTATTACCCTAGATGTTAATTAAGTCCTTGATATTAGCGCAGATATCACCCAGGCAGCAAAAACAATGTATCCGAATACACGTATCGAATTAGCGATAAATATCGCTCCGTAGGGTACTTCTACCCCACTAT
Organism: Arcobacter nitrofigilis; assembly: GCA_022736375.1. Taxonomy (GTDB): domain Bacteria; phylum Campylobacterota; class Campylobacteria; order Campylobacterales; family Sulfurovaceae; genus BN30871. The sequence goes on from DZCE01000002.1 coordinate 52,142, forward strand.
TTATAATCTCGTCAACAAGACCCTGCTCATCGGCCATATATTTAGGTCGAAACACATCTAGGGTTACCTCTATGAACATTATAATTGGCATTGTAATTGCTATAGTGGCTAGTAAGAACTGCACATTAATTAACCAACTACTTTGATTGATCTCGATAGCGTATGTAGATAATAAACCTAGTATGATAAAAGCTATAACCGATACTACCGAATACATGACTAATCTATTGTCTACCCTGATTGTTTTTTCTTGCATTTTATTTCCTTATGTGAGTTTTTGTCCAACTAAAGTTGGATTTGTTTTTGTATTAAAGGATAGTATATCTCCATCCTCAAGCTCTACTATAGACGGTATAGATAAGTGTTTATCATTTAATACTTTTCTATTTGTCCACATATACGTTTTGTTATTGAATATCATGGATATAGGTATCGAATTGTTATCTAATGTATAGACAACTATCTCACCTCCTCTATTAACGAGTATCCTCTTAGCATTATCATGTACGTTAGTATCACTTAATGATCTTAAAACATTCGTAATGTCACCATTTAAACTAGAACGCATTACCTTCCTATCATTAAAAACAAGTAAGATCTGCTTAGCGTCGATATTGACAACGCCAGGTAACGCTTCGTTACTAAATTGTTGATCAAAATATACATGCTTAACCAATCCGGACATATTAACAAATAGGAAATCTAAATACCCCGTGGAAATATCCCTGGTTAGTAAACCTATAGTATTAGAATTGGCAATAAAAAGAGATATATTATCATCTTCGCGGTATTCTGGTTCGACAACCTCAGATCTAAATCCCGGATATACTTTGGTATAGCTATTAAGATTTATCTCTTTAGCCCAATTAAATTCACCAGTAAATTTGTTGAAATGGACGAGGTATACTAATCTGTAAAATTTGACAACAGAAGTATCGTTCTTATTTCTAATAAGAATCGACAATGCTAGAAACGCATCATTAATCCTTAATATAATATATTCTTCTATCGAACTCCCGTCAGATACTAGTTTAGATGGTAATTGTAAAGTACTGAATTTGTCTTTGGTTACTATATCCTCTTCGTCAAAATTACACATCACCATAGTTGCCGTCTCGATATTCAAAAGCGGTATCATACCATCCTCCACCTCCTCACTCTGACATTGTCCTGTTTTAAACGGAATATCAAAATTTGGTATTGTTATTAACGAGTTAACAAATGGGCGTTTTCTGACATATCGAAAATGTGATTCTGTGTTAACATTTACACTAAATGTTTGAGTTTCGATTGGTATATTCTTAAATATTGACTCAACTGTCATGTGATAGGATGTATTAGATAACTCTGTTACTTTAATTATCTCCACAATACTATCCATATCAGTCAATGACCCGGAGGCTATAATACTACCATCTAAATCTTGTAGAGTGAATTTACTAATTTGATGATCGTTTCTGTTATGTGAAACTCTCAGAAAATTACTCGCCGAATATTGTTCAAATCTAAAATCCTCTAACTCGACATTTATTCCGTACCTCTTCTTACTTCTTATCGTAAATGGCTTTGCCGACGGATTGCTCCTATTATTACCTATAGAGGTAAAAGTGACCATTAACACATATGGTATATTCTCACCTAAATTATGAACTGGTCCAATTTTGAAAGAGTAGAGCAGGGCTTCCTCTTCGACCACAAGTTCATATACAATATCTCCAGTAGAAACATCTCGTATTTGAGCTATCGTCGATTTATGTTTATCGGAACCGGCATACATAGTAAATTCAGATATAGACACTAAAACTTCTCTGTTATTAATGAACTCAATATCTGGTACATCCACGTTTGGGGTGACAATGAGTACGTTACCGATGGTGTATCCTCCGCCACCTGAGATAATCGGTTGAGGGACATCCCATTCCTGACGACTATCTAGCTCCGGATTATCATAAAATGGCTTTGATGTATATAGATAACTCTTCCCATATCTCGTATCAAGCGTTAGTGCTAGCCTATCTTTAAATTCTACAGAATTAGTCTCCTCCCTAACGTATTTGCCGTTTCTATAGTCCTCCATTGTCTCAAATACTCTCCAACTCATACCCTTTATATCGGGATCTGAAGTAGGACAATCAATTCTGAACTCAACGAACCCTGGTACTGGTATAGTTAATGACACGAATTCTCCTTTTTTTAAAAAAATAAAATATTATCAAAGAATATGAAAGGTGTAGAAATAAGTCTTGTTATAGACTTATTTCTTCAATATAGATTGTTTAACCCTCAACATATCCATGAACGGCATAACTGCGTACGCATCCCAAGTTATAAGGGGCTTCTTTATGACCAACCGAAGTAGGTTCCTTGCAAGTAACCATCCTCGTTTCCTATAATCGATTGTCCCTTCTGTTAGTTTTAGAGACAACCTATCTTTTAGTGCTATAAGTGTAGTCGTCACCGCCTTTTCCGCGGACCCTTTCTTTTTACCTTTTTGGTAAAAAGCCTTATTTAACAATTCGTCACGAAACCTTTCCGAGTTTAATATTAACTCATATGCTTCTATTACCATGAAACCCAGATGAGTCGCCCCAGATTTATCATCTGTCCCTGGAACATTTGTAATCAATGGTAACATCATCTTATCGAGTTCCCACATAGTTTTATGGTTTTTTTCACCAAGAACATATGTAGCTAATAATCTAAATGCTTTATCTAAAACATCCTCTAATCTAGGATCGAATAATGGGTTAGTCTTAGACCATAATGCCGTTTCTTCTTTTGTCGAGAATTTGATTCTATGCTCTTTATAATCATACATGTCATTACTTAAAAGCATAACCTTTACGGCGTAAAAGAACATCATCACCCCTCTTCTGGATTCATCTATCTCGTAGAATTTATCTAACGCCTCCCCATACGGTAGGAAGTGTTGTAATGCGTTATTCTTTTCCATATTACAAATCTCTGGATAATGGAAATAGATTGCTATACTCTCCGGTAACACCGTATGCTACTGCCTCGTCCTTAGTCCAATCCATACGTTCAGCATATAACTCAGCGTTCATGTCTGTAGTTGGTATTACATCCGCGAAATGAATCCTTAACACAAAGGTCTTTACTGTACTGTTGTCTTCTGAAGACGTATATTTCATTTCAAATATATTATCATCTATCTCTACGGCAGAAGACAGAATCCTAGTATGTCTAATCGTACGGAATAAATCTTTATCCGAGAAATAAATATCCATACCATCAACAATGTAATTATTTAATACCCTTTCGTAATCGATAGAGTTAAATAAGGCAATCGCCCCTCGTACATAACCATTATGTAGTCGCATATCATTCATAATCGACAATAACGCCGGCATCTCAAGTTTGTCTAACATATTTTTCCTTTTTAGTTAATTTCAAAGTTATAATATATAAACAGATATAATTATAAAGCGTAAAAAAGAAGATTTTAGTTCCCTATACCTCGATCTATAATAAATACTGAATATATGTTTTCGGACGTATATTCTAGTTGACGAAATGTCAACTAGAATATACTTTTTAATAGATTGTCGAAAATCTTACCCCCAGGTATTTTACTAAATCCCGACGGTTTCTCTTTTACTGCACTTCTAGCTAATGTCTTCATCGGTCCACCATTGGTTGGAGCATGAGAACCTTCATTATCCCCCATATAAGATTCTACACCTGATATTATAGAAAGAAATGTCTCTAGTGGATTATCCCTAGTTTCCTTTGATCCGATACTTTGTTCAGCTGATTTAGCTAATAATGAACTCTTTGTTTGTGTATTATTAACGGCCGTGGCGTCGCCTAACAAACTATTTACTTTGTTAAGAACATTTACCCCAACTTCTGATGCTTTTGAGACAAAAGAATCTATAGACTTTGCTAGCAAATTATCTGACGCATTAGGGAACACTTTTTTCAAACCATCCAATGCTCCATCAATACCTAGACAGGCCATAGAGAACATACTATTAGCCACAACTACTTCGGTAAGCGCTTCAGATGATGCTACGCTTACACCGACCACGTCCTTATTAAAACCCTTACATGAATCTGAGAATATACCTAGTATAGAATTCAATTGCTCCGTTATTAACCCAAATCCGGCCAATGCATCATTTACAAATTTCATGATATCTTTATATAGCTTATCGAGCCCTAATGCGTTCAATATGTTATCTAATGTAAATAATGACTTAACCTGTTCAATCAATTTTGCGATATCAATCTCTGGTAAACCGAGAGCCTTTAATATCTTTTTAGGGTCTTTGAGTAGCTCGTTAAACTCTTTTAATTTCGATTCATACTTTTTTACTTCACTAGTATCGAAAAAGTTGGAATAGTCATATCCCTTATCCTTCACCGTGGAATTTACGGCTGTGGTTTTAGCTTTTTTATCACCAGGTTTATCTGTCGCCATTGTCTAACCTCCTATCTTATTTAATCTCATTGTGTGGTATATCTATTAGACGAATTGTGCATCGTCCTATTAAACATATCTACGCCGATAACTGGCATATGATGTGACATGAGAGATTTCCAAAACGCCGCGGTATTATATATTGAAAAATCTGAAACCTCAGCAGCCATCCTCATTCTAGCTCTTGGTAACCAATAGTTTGTCTCATAAACATTTGACCCGGCAAGCATCTTAATATATCTTGCCATCATAGAGTTATCGTCCAAGACGATATTTTTAACCCCGCCTTTACCTAAACTGAGTGCAAATAATTTATCAACGTCAGTTATCTGCATCTCTATCTCAATACCCAATGACTGATTCTCATCATTATATGGGACCTCTCCTATACCTTTCTTGATATTTAGACGAGTTACGATACCTTTCTTTATATCGACGAACCCTGGGAGATGCGCACTAACTATAAAAGGGGAACCTAGAGACGACTTACCGATTGCTCTCGGTGCGGCTAACGGAAGAATAAGAGCGATACCCATATATACATCTCTATATAGCGAAAATTTATTCCCGTAAACCGCCGGTAACGTTATCTTGAAACTATACGTTGTTAATTCGGCCGACGTTGTATCCCACATCTCTGGCATATGTACTAGACCACCACCCATTAAAGTCTCGACAACATTAGATAACCCAAGTGATACCCCCGCCACACCGGCGGAAACAAAATCAGATATTGCTGATGTAATTTGTTTAACGGCGTTCCCGAAGATATTACCTCCTGCTAGCGAGAAGCGAATATCCTTAGCGGTAGAAGCGAATCCTCTTAACATCGATTGTGTGGGGATTTCGGTTGTTGTGTTAGTTATTGTCAATTCTTGGGAACCGAGATACTCCACAGCTACCGCAACGTGTCTTGCTCCGTAATTTCTAATATGCTGGTAGTATGTAATAATGCTACTGTTTTGCAGGTCAATAATGTCTTGCTCATTTTGCGGGAGAGCGGCGGTGATGGTTTTGTCTACTTTACCGGCCACGTCTTTATAAACATCTGTTGCGGCGGCAACAGTAGACTTACCTGTCTCGTATAAAGATTTACCAGTCTCTACAACACTACTTATACCTGATATTGCTGAACCTATATCGCCAGTTACTCCAGAAAATAATCCACCCAGTGACTTAGAAATATTATCTACAGAGGCGGCCGATTCGGCTACAACTTTTTCAACTACTTCTTTTATATACCCGTAGGATTCACCACCCATCTTATTTAACTTGTCTGTAAATTCATCGAGACTATTCATGGCTTCCTTACCAGTAGCTGTAAGTGACGTTTCCAGATATGTATTCTCCTTTAGTTGCATAGATCCGATAGTCTTACCTTTTTCGGCATTAGCTTTAATTGACGCTAATCTAGCCTCAGCGAGACGCTGCCCTTTAGTGAATATACTAAATACATTTATATATCCATCGCTACCAATCATATCCGGTAACCACTTAACGGCTTGTGCAATACTATTTTCATTTATTTGTAAAGGAATAGCACTTCTATCTGACCCTGCATTGCTAACAGGTTCCTTTAAGGATAACACCCCTAATTCCAGAGCAAGTGTATTTGCAACATCGCTAACTAATCTCCAATAATGATGCATTGTTGGTTTTAATGTATAGTATGATATAACCGGATCCCCAGCTACGAATTTTGATAACCATTTAATACCCCACGTGATAGTTGTTATTGCCGGCATCAACTTGAACGCGTATCCGATTCCAACCTTACTCCCTAGGCTCATAGCCAATTCATACGGTTCTCTACCGGTTCTGTTTACAATAACATCTCGTCTATCCCCAGCGTACAGAAAGTATGCCAATAGACTCGCAAACTCAGGTACACCAGCTTCTATTACAAGTGTTTGCTGATTACGGCCATATGCTTCTTGATAATATATCCCAACGCCAGTATCTGGGTTTGTCCCACCGTACTTTGATTCGGACCTATTACTTATAACACCTTTACTTCTTGGGTCACAATATTCAGAAAACTGCCACTCTCCACCATAAGCATATGCCCCGCCAACAGAGGTGTCAAAATAAGTTATATCAGCATATGTTTTTTGCCGGAATATCTCTGTTGCATTCTTTACTTTGTCTGAAGCATTACTAATGATATTATTAGAACCATATACCCATTTACTATCTACAACGTTTATTACGGTTTGCCCTATTCTCTCGATTTCTTTATCAGTTGAATCTACTAAGTTAGACATATATTACCCTTCATCGTACGTACAGCTGTTCCAGGCTTCTACGGGCCGATAATTCAGCCATTAAAATATCCGGTAGATTAGCCACCTGCGATAACATTGTAGCCGTTAGCCCGCCTGAACATACACCGTCTATACATATAGAATTGGTCATAGATAACGCGGCGTAGTCCATCGAATCTCTTTTATTGGCGCCGTCATATGCCCCGCGTAAAACCTGGTCCCAGGTGATAACCCTAGTGAATCTTCTTACCTCGTTACCACCGACCATGGTTTTCTTAGCGAAACCTCTTATAGACATTGATGTATTTGAGTATGGGTTCTTCAGTGTCTCTAAAAATTGAGAGCCAAAATTACCTTCTGGTTTCAATCTTAATACTATAAGAATGATATTACCGGTAGATTCGACACATCTCGTATCTTTCTTACCGATATCGACGGCTAATATATCCTTAATGTGTGCAGACTTTCTATCTATTAGTATAGTACTCAGACGAGCAGCAACCACTTGATCAGGCGTACCAGGTGGTACCTGCGGGTGATCTAGCTCTGATGACAACACCCCTTTATCGAGATAATCCATCAACTGTGTATTTTTACCGAAAATCTCTGATGTATACGGGAATGATACCCAATGTCCAGGGGCCATCTCCACGGCCACATTAAATGCCCCAGCGTTTATTAACCAGTACCCATTTTCATCAGGTGAAAAATCACCAACTAACAACGACGCATATTGCGGATCCTTCTTCTTTAGCTCTTCTTGTGTCTGTACTCTAATTTCTATCATAAAAAAATCTCCTATTTATTTCTTAAAATCTTTTCAACATCAGAGGCCTCTATCTCCTCTTTGTTCGCTGTCCTAGATATTAACTCTTCTCTACCATCTTTGAAGTAAGATGTCGAAAAGATAGCAAAATTATCTCTTACGTAAGATCTATCTTCGATGTTAACGAATACCGCCTTTATCTTATCCGGAGCGTACCTATAGTATAGTTTTGGGTTATTCTCTTGTCTACCTAGAACAGATAGAAGTAAATCTACCTCTCTGAAATTCTTTAGAATTCCAGCATCAGTTGTTCTAGATATACTATTAAGTAAACTCCTAGCAATCTCATAAGTAACGAACTCCGGGAACTTACCTTTCTTTATTACTTCGTGAAAGAACTTTTCAACTAGAGAGCCTGACATAGAAATTTTCTCCATCATAATAGGTTCCCCTTTGGAAAATATTACATGGATGTATTTCTCCCTAGTCGATACTCTCCTAGAAAAAAGCGTTATTTGATTGGCTAGGGGGAGAGTCATATACTCTCCTTTTGAATTAACAATTGCGAATAGACCGATCGTCTCGATAAACTTACTCATACTAGCAAGTCCTCTTTCGAAATAAAAACTAGGTATTGCTATGTTTATATCCATATCAGCATAATATAAGCCATCTTTCACCGTAGCAAATTTTATACTCTTCTCGCTCTTCAGTAACTCGAATACTTTAATATCAGACATGGTACTTACTAACTATCAATCTGCATGATAAACTTGTTAATAAGGAACTTGGATATAAGATCGGCTTTTGTAAGGGTAGCTATTGCGGTAGCATCATACTCCGTAGCATTCTTATATTCAGGATCATTATTATATTTACTAAACGTCTCCTCTATCAGCGCTATATTCGTATCCGCCAAATACACTTCGTTCATTATCCTACTGACCATATACTCCACATTAAAGTAATCTATTCTTTTATAGATTCTAAAGTACAAATCCTTAAGCCTGGTTAACATCAAGTCTAGTTTATCGTTATCATGAACATTGTAGAGTTGTCCAAAGTTATTTATGACATAACTCTTATAGAAAGCTTGAGCTTCTAGAACGGAAGAAGATAATCTACTCTCTATACTTCTTGCCTTTATAGCCTCCATTTCCTCGTTATACTTAACTATATTCTCCAATAAAAACGGCACCTTAATGTCGTTCACATGGACTGCTTTTACAGCACAATATGCCAATAATTCATCTATGTTTGGTAATTTAGGCGCGGCCTTAGCGTAATTTATAGGGACAACGAAGACCTGATACATATCACCTACCTTAATATACCTATAAACTATATTACCATTACCGGCCTCGTCATTTAGAGATGTCCTAATTTTTATAATAGCGTCTGCTAACTCTTTCTTCTTGACATATAATGCGTCGGATGCCCTCAAATCCGGAGTAGAAGCTACCACCTCTAATAACAACATAGCTATGAATACCAATCTAGGGTCTATATTCAATATAGTATAATCTTTCGATAAAATGGTCTCAATAGCCTTCGTTATATTAGCTTGTGTTACAGCGTTTCCGGTAGTAGTCACGAAAGCTTTCAATATCTGTCTCTTTTGTAGAGATTTAATACTATCTATTCTATTAAGTAAATCATCTAGCGTAACAAAATTATTAATAAAATATTGTAGAACTTCAGCAGGATTGTATCTATTAGCGCTTTTAGCAATAGGATTAAATTCGATATCCTCATGTACGAGATAATTCATCTCATCCGGAACATTAAGAGTAATTATCTCGTACTTAATACCAATACTAGACACATCAAGGGTGATATACTTTAATAATTCATCTACCGCCTGTTTTTTCATAGTAGCTATTGTGGAAAAATAAAATATAAATTCCTCCTCAATGTCAGAAGCTATCGTACCAGTATCGATCCTGGATTCCATAAAAAGTTCAGCATGATAACTTGTACTAATCAGGTACCTGGAAGCAAAATTATAATTACATATACGTTTAGCCTCCTCTAGAATACTAGATTTAGGATCGTAATTTAAGTTAATACCACCATTTCGTTTAAATCTATTCACTATCGCTAGTGTATATTTTGTTATCTTTTCACTCATCTCTAGACGAGATTTATTTTCCAGATTTAAGTCTCTAACGGCCATAGTTTCTCCTTTGTTTTCTAATGTATTTAATCAGTAAAGAGGTAATAGATGGGTGAGCTGTATCTCACCCATCTCTATTTTATACTAGATAAAGCCCTACTTCTTTCACTTAAATACGTTAAGAGTATTCCATTTACAATAACACTATTAACAATACGTTTATCTAATGAGATACTACTATATGTGATCTCAACCTCATTACCATTCTCGTCGTACGTCTTACATTTCGAGACTTTTCCGTCTATATCTTCATTGTCGGATTCGGAATCAACAGTTCTACCTAATGTACACTTTAACTGCGTCCCTATAATTAACTTATCGGCAACCTGCATAGGGGATAAATCAGTATCGACATATACAGCTATATATACCTCATCGTCGAGCATTGTGCTACCATTAATAGAAAATCTAGATTTAATCTGCCCAGTTACACCCTCCCTAGACATCGTAACCTTATCAGCCTCATTAATAACCTTTCTTAATGTACCTGTCAATTTAGATACTTCACATTTATAGTAACATACTATTCTAGATATAGTCCCTGTAACCGAATACTTTGGAACGTCGGATTTCAAATTTATTAAACTTTCATATGCTTTAGAATCCCCCCTAACCATATCTATATCGATTGGTTCTCCAGTTATAACCATTACTGGATCGCCGGCTAGTACGCGTTGACCGACTTCGCGTAATCCGGCTATATTTTTATTAGACATTGTTCTAATACTGGAAACAACTGTTTTCTTCACGGACATCCTCGATAGGATATCTGGATCTACTTCAACAGAATCTTCCCAACTACCATGTGACTCAGCAAACCGTACCCTAGCCAATTTACCAGTCTTCATCGACACCTCTTTCTTATTAAAAAAATCTGGTTGAAAGAAAGAAGTATTATGGGTTATATTCTCTCCAGCTTTTATTACGTCCCCGACTTTCCTTATCGTGACAATATCAAAAGTATTACAGATAGAATCCTCGATCTTAGATGTGTACTTACCAAGAAAGTACTTTTTCTTTTTTTTAGTATCAAGATATTCAACGATGATGTATAAATCCTCATTTATCTCGATGACCTTACAATCTGTGATTGCGTTTATACACATGTTCTCATCTAGTTTATTACCTATGATCTTCTCACCGTATGTTCTTAATGGTAACGTAATCTCACCATCCATAGGAAATAGACCGGTACCCTGAGTGGTGGCGAAATTGGCACGTTTACCATCATCTAGGTGTATATTAGGTAATGTCATACTAATTGAATCGTATATCTCCGATATATGAAGATCCTTCCCTGACGTATCGAACACTCCACGATTATTTATAATGCGTGGGTTAGCACTCCTAAAGAATGTAATACCTGAGTCGCCATTATCTCTAACTGACAGTGAGGCTAATCCTAATGACGTTGAGTGGTAAAATCTAGTCGGTATGACCATCGACTCTTTTGCCCTACCTTGATGGCCCATATACGTTATATCGGATTTTTGTCTCACTACAGCATATGGGTTAGCGTCGTCTCTGAGCATTACAGTACTATCTGAAGTAAGCAGATCCCATGTATCATATGGAGCTATCTTTATTGGTTTACTACCAAAACTATCATAGTTAGATGCTGCCTTTACATTTTGAGACAATACTTTATATAACATACTAGGGATCAATTCCCTACCACGTAATCTTGTATCCGTCATATCTGTTAGCGCTTTGACCTTATTCACCGTTAAAAGTCTATTTGCCTCAATACATATTCCCTCTACCGTCAGTGGCATATTTAACTCTTCGAGTACGCTAAGCGTTATCTTGTCTATAAGAAGTTTCTTGAGGGACATAGTCTCTTTATATACTTTTCTTGGAAACCCGATAATATCGTCGAAGTTAGCTATAGCAACAGCACCCTCTAATCCATATTTAACATTCTTTAAAAATTTCATTTTCTTTGTAATACCATTTAATATAAGTCTACTCTGAAGTTTAATATCAGTTATGAATACATGCATATCTGCGAATTTTATAACCATCTCATCTTCTCGTAACTCATCGTATGTTCTCTTTGGTGGAGTGACCGTATAGTCTACATTAAGTAATTTTAATGTCTTTGTAAACCCTAACAAATTTATCAAGAATATAAATAATGGTATTTTTTCTCCGGCAAGCATAATGTAACTATATGTTTTATCGGATACCCTTGATACCCCTGTCAGTTCATATAAATCCGCAACTTTGGTTAATTTTTTATCCCGATATACATGTAAGGTATCGTCGCTCTTAACGAACAACTCATCCCCCTCATATGTCCCACATAAGATATACCCCTGAGCCTCAATCTCTAATGCCTTATCCTTATTCAAATTCTCGATTACAGAGAATCTATTATTGTAAGAGAAAAATAGCTCAAATCCGTTTAAATTATAGTAACTAAAACTTTTGGCAGATAGCATATATAAATAGGACATCTCTACATCTGTCGGTAGGTTAACCTTCTCGCTTAACAAATAAAGTTCTGTAGATTGCATGACCGCCATTTTTACAGATACATCGCTAGACATTGTACTTTTAATAAACAACTTTGTGAAGTTTGTAGTTAATAATACAGAGTCTTCAGCTACTTTACGTATAGGTAGATCAAGTATCTGCCCGCGCATACAATAGATATTACCAAAGATCTTAAATGTTCCATCTTCATGTAACCTTGGTAGATTCTGAACTATCTTATGCTCACCGAACCCAGGAATGTATGTTGATATACTTATCTTATCATAGTCTGTAACAGCGTCTTTATGGTTTTCTATCTCAACATCTGTAACAATAACCCCATGTGATTCTATTGATGTAATCGCCGCTAGTATGTCTTTACTATATAACTTATCGACATACCCTAAGTCAAATTCAAGACCTCTGTCGCTTTTAGAAGAATCCTTAAGGAATCCGTCCCTGTCGGTAAATGGACGTTTTACTATCTTCAAATCCTCCTTTGTTATTGTTGAGTCGAGTTTATCATAATTATTTGTCCTAGTAGCCAAAGCTTTTTTAATCTTCTTTATCTCAGATTGCTCCAAACCAACTATATTATTTAACGCCTCTAATAATTTACCACCATCCTTAATCGTACCGTCATTTACAAATATCTCCTCCTTTATTATCTCAACTTCCTCTTCTATAACCCCAGTATCATTTATAGATATTGCCTCATTTACAACATTTTCGATTCTGGATATCTTATCTTCGAACTCATCCTCGGAGATACCTGTGTTGTCTGTAAAATCATCTTTAGGTTTTTTATCGTTATCGTTCGCGTCAACGATATCATTATCTGAATCTCGTGTACCATCCCCAACTGTATGTGTTACTGATATGGATACGAAGAGGTGATAAATTGCAAATATTGTACGACGACTATCCATCGGGGACATTCCTGGGTAGTCTTTACTTCTAAATATACCCATAAGATTGAGAAATGGTAGTAAAACGCTCTTATTATTCTTTATGAATACCAAAGTAAGCCTATGATAATTTTCTGGATTGATCTGGCTAAACATACTGTCTATTCCATAAATGAATTTGAATAGAGATATAGTCAATAACATCCTATAATCGCGAACAACTTTTAGAATCTGATCGTCACTCTTTTTTATTAATTTATTTATTTCTTCAGTAGTCACAAATACATCAGGTATATTGATTGGGAAGAATATCGGATGATCGTACTCTGAGTCATTAATCCATTTGATGATTGTCGAGGTTATATCTTTCCAAAATCCATATACGTTAGTATGGAGCGAAGTGAATGTATGTGAATTTATTAAAGATGTGAAGTCCGTAATAAACACAGCGTTTGGTGGTGGTTGAATTCTAAATTCCTTAATTGTAATGTTAGATACCCCTCTAAACTTTTTATTGGTGTCTAATTTCACTGCCACATTTTTGGTATACCTTATTGTCTCCGTAGAAAGCTTAGGAATTGGGTGTACTATAACTCGCATACCGGCTGTAAAATTGTCAACAAATGTATCGTCGTTAAAAAACGCTACAGATATGATCTCTACCCCTAATGGGAGATTTAACTGTGTTAGATCTAATACTTTAGGATCTAACAATTCATTAGTACGTCTTATTGCATTATTTCTATGGTATGTAACTAAATTTCTTTCGACAACTGCGTTCATACTTTACCCCTTTAAATTTTCATTATCACATAAACGTCCTTTTAACGTCTCTATGACTCGACGCCTGAAGGCTTTCGAGATGCTATATAAAGTTAACACTTTATATAGAGATGTATAGTGAGGGTGACATTGTCACCCTCACTATATTATGTAATGTACTTTTAATGGAACGTAATGGTACCTTAAAGGTATTATTTTACTATATGGTATACCTTAGTATACCTAACCCTATTTATAGTCTTTAAGGTACCTCTAATACAATACACCTTTATTAGCAATATTATTGCTAATAAAGGCTAACGCGAAGCGTTAGCATACTCTGCTAATGTAGATGTATATTAAAGCGACGCGTCAGCGGAGCTTTAATATTGGCTGTAAGAGAAGTATATATATAATAGGCGACGCGTCAGCGGAGCTTATTATATATATACTTCTTTAAGAAGTATATATATAATATATATAATATATATATTATATATATTATCTAAGAAGTATGCACGAGGCTGGAGGCCTCGTGCTATAATATATATATATCTCAGATAGCCCTACCCACTACCTAACAGAGTTAGGGCAGCGTGTTTTTCTTTTTTTCATTTAATAGTTTTTTGTGTATTTTTTTCTTTTCTTCATAGAATAGGTTTTTTATGCATTTTTCTTTTTCTTCATTTAAAAGAAAAAAATAACTCCTACTATAGAAGTTATT
>DZCE01000244.1 GCA_022736375.1 Arcobacter nitrofigilis
ACTATTCTTAAAATTAATTCTTAATATACTATAATTTATATGAGTTTCAAGAATATTTATTCAAATAAAAATAGTCTTTTAATTCTTACATATTAATATATTAGATATAATACTTATATATTAAAACAAAGGATACAAAATGTTAACTTATGGAGTAACCGATATTCAAAACAAACCGTCTTTAATAAAAATGATGGATGTAGCAGAAATAATTGATAGAAGAGCTCATACTACATTGGGATATTTTATCTCTTCAAAATATGATAGCTATATCAAACCTATTATTGAGCAAATTGATAAAGATGAAAAACTAGCAAAACTTCATAAACTAAAAATGCATCAAGATTTAGAATTTGCAGAACTTGGAGTTGATGATGGAATTAAGTAAAGGTGACATTGTAACAGTAAATCTCAATCCTAAAAAAGGTGATGAAGTTGGGAAAATAAGACCTGCGGTCATTATTTCAGGAAATGATGAAAATGCTATTTTAGATACAGTTATCCTCATGCCACTTTCGACAGATTTGATTGATAATATGCTTCCATATCGAATGAGAATTCTAAAAAGGGATAATCTAACGCAAGACTCTGACCTTTTAATCAATCAAATACGAACTCTCTCTAAACAAAGAATAGGTGAAAAAATTGCAAAACTCACAAACGATGAATACGAACAAATAATCAAAGCCCTTTGCAAAAATTTTAGCTAGGAGAACTATATGCTCATTGGTTATGCAAGAGTTTCAACAACTGATCAAAACCTTACTCTTCAAAAAGATGCGCTAACTAAAGCCAGTTGTGAGAAAATTTATGAAGATGAGATGAGTGGCACAAAAGATAATCGCCCCGGACTTAACCAAGCACTTGAGATGCTTAGAAACAATGACACTCTTGTTGTATGGAAACTGGATCGTCTTGGAAGAAGTGTAAAAAGTTTAATTGAACTTGTTAGTAGCTTAAATCAAAAAGGTATTCATTTTAAAAGTTTAACCGATTCAATCGATACAGGCACACCAAGTGGAAGATTCTTCTTTCATGTCATGGCAAGTTTAGCTCAAATGGAAAGAGAGCTTATAGTTGAGAGAACAAAAGCCGGATTAGAAGCTGCTAAAAAACTAGGACGAACAGGTGGAAGAAAAAGAGTCATGACAGATAGTAAATTAGCATCTGCTAAAAAGCTTATTAATAGTGGGATGCCTGCAAAAGATGTTGCAATAGATTTAGGTGTTTCATTGGCAACACTTTATAGGTGGATTCCAGCTACATAATTCCTTAACGTACTATATATTCCGTTTTCTCAGGGGACCCC
>DZCE01000245.1 GCA_022736375.1 Arcobacter nitrofigilis
AATCGATATCGACCGAAAGTCTAGGCATATCCCTTATGAAGAGATTGATAGCCGTTCCGCCTTTTAAAGCAAAACATTTTTCTTT
Source organism: Arcobacter nitrofigilis (assembly GCA_022736375.1). Lineage (GTDB taxonomy): Bacteria > Campylobacterota > Campylobacteria > Campylobacterales > Sulfurovaceae > BN30871. Next base: position 86 of record DZCE01000245.1, read on the forward strand.
TGCGACAAATGGCAAAACAGAGACCAGCAGTCGTACTTGATTAGAAAAAGAATGTTTCATCGCGTGTCATTTCCCTTGGTACTGTTATATTATAGTTTTTGTCAAATGCTCCACCTTTGATGATGACACGCTTTCCACTCCCCAGATCAATAGTATTACGATCTATAGCTTGACTCCACTGATGAGAGTGGCGATCTGCAAACCACATAAAAAGACGCTTAGTCTGTATACGCGTACATGAATGCAGCAGTTCATTGATGAGTTTGGGTCTAAGTATTGTAGCCGATTCGAAGTATTTGTCGGCTACCAAAAAGCCAGACTCATCTTTTACTAGGGTAAGCAGCTCAAAGAGTGCCAGTTCCACAGTCGAAATATTTAACTCCCAATCCCAATGACCAAATGTCATGGTTGTAAGACTATTTTCAGGAAGTATTGGAAATTCTTTTTGCGTAAAGGCAGTAAATTTCACATTATTATCTGTACTTTTCATCCATGCAGGTATTTTACTTTTGCCATAAAGTGTTATGACCCTTTGAGAGCTCCCCAAAGATACATAGTGTTCATACCCTTGAAGATCAAGCGCACTTCGACCTCCTACATGAAGTGTAAACCCAAGTTCCCCCAAAGAATAAAGCAAATGTTCCCACTTTAGCGGTGGTCCTGGACGACGATATACCCCACGCCCTACACTTTCTAACTTTCCTGATCGTACATAATAGTCTATGGTGCTGCGTTCATACCCCTTGTCTTGGAGCCATTTACGATCGACCACTTGACCATCAGGAAGAATTTGTTCCAGACGATGAGAATCTGGTTTAACTTGATTTATATTTTGCATACTGCTAGTATGCAATTATTTGACTTAATAAACCAATTAAATCACGATGAAAGTTTATAATTTATTGTATTTACATAGCTATAGTATGCAATCATTTGAATAATATAAACTATTTTTACCCCAAAATCTTGATGAAAGCTAAGTTCTTAAGTCGAATATTCTTATTTTTATCCTATCTTTCTCAAGTTAATACAATTTCCATACATATCCCTACATTTAACACCAAACAGAGATTCTGCTAATATATTTTCTTCCGGCGTGAGACTATCGGCATTGGTTGTATGTAGTGTCATAAGACGCAAATTTTCTTTAAATAGCTTAAAAGAAGATCCATATGTTCTTTCAAAATATCCATTCTGAATATACAAGCTATCATGACCAATCGA
>DZCE01000246.1 GCA_022736375.1 Arcobacter nitrofigilis
AGCTAATGAATCTTTAGCAACAGCATCTGCATAGTAATGCACTTTATTACGAGTTCTCTCTAAATAGTTTTCTCTTTCTAATTCCAAAAGTGCAGTTTTTACTTTCATGTCATAATCGTTAGATTTATCTTCTGTATCCCATCCAGCTTGTGAGGCAATCTCTCTTGTTGTTAAAGTGACAGGATTACGAGAATCATTTTTAAGCACTCTGAAAATGGCATTAATTTCATCCGGATTGATTTTAGAGCGAGTAAGTGTTGTAAAGTGTTTATCTAAGTCATTTTGAGAAAACAACAGTGGACAAGAAGCTCTAATATTTTGGTCTCTGGCTCCACGACCGGCTTCTTGAGAATAGCTTTCTAATGATTCCGATACTTCATAATGAATTACATTTTTTATATTTGGTTTATCAACACCCATTCCAAATGCTGTGGTAGCTACAACAATATCCACAGTATCGTTAATATACTCTTTTAATATTTGCATTTTTATATCAGTATCTAGTTTACTATGAAATGATTTGACATTTTTTCCTGTATCTGTAGCCAATTGCTCAGCTATATCATCGCATTTTTTTGTAGAAGATGGAATATAGATAAGAGTAGAGCCTTGTTGTGTATTTATAAGTTCAAGTAAGCTTTTATATTTTGCTTTGTCACCTTCAAGTTCATATCCTACATAATCAAGATTTTTACGTTCCGGTACTGCAATGTAGCGGTTCATTTTTAGTTTTAGTGATGATTCTATGTACTCCGTAATGTCATCCATTACCTTTGGTTTGGCTGTAGCCGTAAAACAAGACACAGGAATATGCTCTTGAAATGGTTTTGCTTTGAGTAGATCATCAATAAATGAACCAATATAAAAATAATCGTGCCTGAAATCATTTCCCCAGGTTGAGAGACAGTGTGCTTCATCAATGACAAATCTTTCTATCACACGATTTTTTAGCAGATTAAAGACTGAGTTGGACCTCAAACTCTCCGGTGCAAGGTAAAGTATATCTGCATCACCGTTGATTACTTGTTGCATAGCGTCAGCTCTTTCAGTGGGCGATAGATACCCACTCAATGCAACAGCTTTATAGTTCGCTACAGATTCATGAAAACTTTCCATATGGTCTTTTATGAGTGCTTGAAGTGGAGAAATTACTACAGTAAGAGTTTTTAGTGCTTTGGCTTTTATAATTGCTGGCAGCCAAAAAGTAAAAGTTTTTCCTCCACCAGTCGGTAAAATAGCTAAAAATGATTCATTTTTTAAACCAGCTTCTATAATCTCTTTTTGTGAAATAGTGGCTCCTGTTTC
>DZCE01000247.1 GCA_022736375.1 Arcobacter nitrofigilis
TTCAGGTATCGAAACAATTTGGGCTATTGGAGTTGCAGTCATTAGTAGTGGAATATTAGTGGTCTAAGTACATAACAAAATAAGTGAAACTAATAAGTTACCCTAAGGGCAAATTTATTGGCTCATTTTAAACATTACGAATAGGAGTGTAAATATGGATATATATTTAGATTTTAATATATACCTTTCAATCTTAAAGAGAGAAATTAATAGTAGTATAAATTATGAATATGTCTTATCAAAACTACATCAATTACGCAGATGTCGTCAAGATATTCAATTTCCGTACTCACCAGCACATATGGAAGAAGTAGCCGTTAATCTTAAAAAAGATGATGATACTAAGAAGTTGATAGTGAAGCGATTAAAAACGATTGAATATTATAGTCGTACTTATGAGTATTTACCAGGTTTACCTTTAAGGAATGATATAATTCAACTAATAAATCAGTTACCTTCCACCGAAGAATTAATCAGAACTAAACGGGAACTAGAAAGGTTGTTAAATTATTACGATAGTGGTAAATGGCAAGAACATCCAGCAATAAGAAAAGTATTTGAAAACCCACTTGCTTGTTTTGATAGAGTTGTTGGAGACCTCGATGCGACTGATTTCGCACATAATAATGATGTTTATTATCTCGGGCGTCGAAATAAAGAATCATTACAAAACAACTTTAAGTCAATTCAAAAAGATTATCATAATATAGAAACTTTTGAAGAGTATCAAAAAAAACACAAGCTTGGACCTAAAAAATTATCTAGTATAGAGCCATCTAAAATCTTTGAAAACGAAGCAGTAAAAGAAGCACTTAATCTATATCTTGAAGAGAATCATGAACACAGCTTAACTACTGGTAATATGCTTCTGTCAAATCATAATCTATTAGAAGGAACAGTTACATTAGTGCTTAACTTTTTAGAAAAGATTGGTTATAACCAAGAAGAAAATAATAAAGTTGTTAAGCTACGTTCGAGAATGCATGATGTGACACATGCAATATATGGTGCACAAGCTGATTATTTCGTTACTAATGATGTAAGATTCAGAAAGAAGCTAAAAGCAACTTATGATTTTTTAGATATACATTGTAAAGTACTGAGTCCAGAGGAGTTGATTAGAAATCCATTTTCAGGAAAAGATCCAGTGGTAATCATACTTAACAAATAACTGCATCATGAAATAAATAAGAAACTCGCACACTGATTTCTTACTGGTGCGTTCAGTCGTTACTCATAAAAAAATAGCAATCTCGGAGTAGTTTGTATTTTTTGGCTTTATACATTTAACTAACA
>DZCE01000248.1 GCA_022736375.1 Arcobacter nitrofigilis
GTAACATAGTATGCTTACTATCCATTCCTCTTATGCTTATAGACTCTCTACCATTAATAGATTTACCACTACTCATGCCGACAGGAGTTAAACCTACAATGTCACTCAAAGCCTCTTCAAGAGATGCTATACCTTTTTCTTGTAACTCTTTTTTTGTGATTATTTCGATACTAGCTGGGGTCTCTTGCTTTGTTTTATTGCTTTTTGCGGTAACGGTTATCTCGTCTAGTTCTATGGTTTGTGCATTAATACAAGTAAAACATACAAGACTCATAAATATACTTTTCCTCATGTGATATCCTTTTATATATTTTTATTGTCCAATGCACATCTTGCACTATGAAACTCTCGCTCAAAATTTGGCGAAGAGAATACTCCATTTTCAAGCTTCCAGCCATCACTTTTTTTGATAACTACGACTGGAGAAACTTTTACAACACTCTTATTTTCGCACAATATACTCTTACTGTTATAAAATGCTTCATCTATCATTTGCATACGACTTGATGTAATCTGATAGTGGGAGAAAATTGCCAAAATCATAATTGCCAAAACAAGAGGTACGCCTATTTGAAAAGAGCGTTTAGACATAAATGGTCTCGTTGTAATAAAAGCTGTCATAGCTAAAATCATTAATGCAATTATTATATACCCACTTTCTAGAATAAGAAAATTCATTACATCGCTCCATAATAAGTTTTTACAAACATGTATTCTTTTTGATTAACTAAAGGTATAGAAATTGTTTTTTGTTTTAAATCATCATTAATATACACAACCCCATCATTTTTGGATATTTTGACATGAGACATGCCCCATTGTTTAGATAGAGTATCATACACCTTGAATACATCAGCATTGGATGGTTTTTGCTTTTCGCCAGTAACGGTATTAACAATGGAAAGCCCACCCGTTCGTTTTTCAAGGATATATGGGTTAAATTTTTGTATTTCAAAATAAATTCGCTCTTCTTTGTGTTGTGGCATTGCGTCTTTATAGAGTATAATGCCAAACATCAAAAAGAGAATAGTAAGTGCTGGTAAAAGTATTTTTGACGATTTCATGCTATTTCCTTTGTATTACAAGATGTGTGCAATTTTCACATCTTGTATATTTCTAATTAATAAACATCTTTCATTGTATTTGTAACATTAAAGTGACCAGTAGGTGTTCTGACCCAGTCTCCTTCAATAGCTTTTTTGAGTGTCAATGTTTTGTCATCATATACTAGTATAGCAGATGGTATCATTTTATTACCCCATACTGCTACCCAAAGTTCATCTCCATTTG
>DZCE01000087.1 GCA_022736375.1 Arcobacter nitrofigilis
GGCTAAGAGTAGCCACTACCATATAAGAGAACTAGCATATACTATGTTTGATGTATTACCTACTGAACATAAATATTTATTTGAAGGGCATATAAATGATTAAACAAATATTACATATATTACTAGCTATTAGTATAGCTCCAATGGTATTTGTATTGTGGGTATTAACCACTACATTCTTTACTTTAGGTACAATAACAGAAAAAATAAGTGATTTTATATCGGATAATCTATTTGATAAAATAGGATAAATTAGAGGAGGCATTATGGAAAATAAACAGTTATTAAGTAAACAAATCAAGATTGAAAAAGACAATTTTGACTACTGCTATGACCGAATGCTGGTCGAAATCAATAAGAGATTGGTTAACAAACACGGCGATGAACTATTAGAAGGGAAACTACTACTTATATCTGTGTTGGATACTGTATCTAAAGGCTTTGAGGCTTTCTTCAAAGCTCCTCTAAGAGGACAACGAAAGAAGACCAGGGCTTTCTTAGAAGACTTTTATAGACGACCTAAAGACCTGGCTTATTTAGTAATAACTAGTATAATTCAAGAAGTTGGTAGAGAACCATATACACCACTACCTACTATAATCTTAAATATAGTTCGTAATCTTAGACAGAATTATTTGATGGAAAGTTTGAAAAGAGATTCTCCAAAGATTTATTCTCACATAGAAAGAGAGTATAAAAAGAGAGGAAAGGCTTATATTCTAAGTAGAAAGATAAAATTAGGTAGATTAAAACAAGCTACCAATTTAGAACAACTAAATAAGGATACAACAGCCCTGGGGGCAGATTTGTTGAATATTGTACTATTAGCAAATGTTGATTTGGTTACTATCCATATTGTACATAAAGCAGGAAAGACCACTAAAACACTTGTATATACTGAAAGAGCTTTAGATTTAGTACATAAAACACGGGAAATGAATATCTTTAATTATCTAAAGAATCCTATTTTTGTAGTACCTCCAAAAGATTGGGAGGCTTATATTGGGAGTGGTGGTTACTATACAGAAAGCTTGTATAAATATCCTATGATTAAACATAGAGGTAGTAATAAAACATTACTTAAAGAATATATGAGAGTAAAAGGCTGTGATAGGTATATGGCTATTCTAAATTCTATACAACAAACACAGTGGCGGATTAATAGTAGAATACTAGAAGTAATGAATAAAATAATTGAAGATAATCTTGTAGATTATGATTGCCCTAGACTAAACAAATATTTAGTTGGTAAACTACCTTATTGTGAACACCAAGAGGCTACTGATTATATAAATGTTAGTGATTATGGTGCTTTAAGGACTGAAGGAAAACATATTGGAACACCAGCTAGTAGAGAAGATTATAATAGGTGGCACACAGCTAGTGAGAAACAGAAAGAAGTTATTATTGTAAATAGAAGTAAAGCTATTATGTTAAAACTAGCTATCCTAGATGCAAAGAAATATAAAGATTATGAAAGAATATGGTTTAGTTATAATGCTGATTTTAGAGGTCGTATTTACCCTTTACAACAACACCTTAATCCACAGTCAAAGGGAACGATAAAGTCGCTCCTAGAGTTTGCTAGGGGGCAAAGAATTGATACAAAAGAACAACTAGATTGGTTTAAGATACACGGAGCTAATTGTTATGGTAAAGATAAACTAGAATATGAAGATAGAATACAATTTATAGATGATAACCATCAAATGATAATGGATATAGCTTCATCTCCTTTGGAATACAGATTATACTGGAAAGATACAGATGAACCTTTTTTGTTCTTGGCTTGGTGTTTTGAGTATGCAGATTATAATAATAATCCACAGGACTTTGAATCACATTTACCAATAGGTATAGATGGTGTTTGTAATGGAATACAGATTTATAGTGGTTTATTGTTAGATAAGCCAGGTGCTGAGGCTGTGTGTGTTATAGGTAAAACTAGAAGAGATATTTATCAAGCAGTAGCTGATAAAGTAAATAGTTATTTAGCTACTGGGGACTACCCAAAAACAATAGTATTTAGGCGGTCAGATAAGACAATTAACACAGCTACAACAGAGGTTGAACTACAAAGTTCAATAGGTAAGATTAAAAGGGAATTAGTAAAGAGTAATGTAATGACACAGCCTTATTCTGTAACTAGTTATGGTATGTATCAACAAGTTACTGAAGCTTTAAATATAATAGTAGATGAAGAAAGACAGTTCTGGAAAGGAGATAAATGGGTACTAGCTAGGGCTTTAACCACACTAAATACAAAAGCTATCCTTGAAACAGTTAAAGGGGCTAAGGTAGGTCAGGAGTTCTTAAAAGAGGTTACAAAGCAAGTAGTTGCTAATAACAATCATATTTTCTATAAAACATATTTAGATTTTCCTGTATTACAGAAGATAAATAGAACAAAGATTGAGAGAATAACTACTGAGTTAGGTACATTAAACATACAACACTGGACTGAAGATTTACATAATCTGAAGATGGTAAATGGTATTGCTCCAAACTATATACACAGCTTAGATAGTACCCTTATGATGTTAACTGTTGAGAAGATGATAAAATTAGGTTGTAAGAGCTTTCATTTAATACACGATAGTTATGGAGTTGGTGTACAAGATATAGTAAACCTAAACATTTGTGTTAGAGAAGCATTTGTTGAACTATTTGGTAGTCAACCATTAAAAAGTTTTGTAAGAAGTGTTTTTCCTGAAGCTTTAGATAGAGTTGATGAGGTTATGATAAACACATTAAACATAGAGGAGGTACTTGAAAGTAGATATATTTTTAGTTAACCTTAAAGGTTGCTTAAACTCACTCCCTATTAGATATAAGTTTAAAAGGGGGATTTAGGGGGTCTTTAAATAATTTTAATACTTATTAAGAAGACTTAGGTTTATTACTATTAACTATTATTAATTATTACTAATTAGTAATACAATAATAAATAATTAGTAATATAATAAATAATAACTAGTTATTACTACTATTAGTAATTAATATAGTATTACTATATATAATATATAATATATATAACAAAAAAAGGAAAAATAATGGCAACAATAAAAAGAACAAATCCGTATGCAGTAAAAGGTTTTACAACAACAAGTCCAAAAGGTTTAAGTAAATGGTGTAAAATAGTAGAACCAGAAAGAACATTTAATGCTAAAGGTACATTTGCTACTGATTTGGTTTGTAATCCTAATGAACCTGCGGTTCAAGAGTTTATAGCTAGATTAGAAACTTTAAGAGATATAGCTTTTGATGAAACTAAAGAAACTTTAGGTGCTGTAAAAAGTAAAGACCTTAAAAAGAGAGCAGTATACCAAGAAGAAACAGATGCTGAAGGAAATGAAACTGGTAATATTGTATTTAAGTTCAAGATGAACAATGTTGATGATAGAGATGCACCAAACAATAAAATTGTTGTTGTAGATGCTCATAGAAATGTTATTAAACAAGTACCACTTGTAGGTAATGGTTCTGTAATTAGATGTGTTGCTTTTGCTAATCCATACTTTATGGCTAGTACAAAAGATATAGGAGTTAGTTTACTTTGGTCTAAAATGCAATTAATTACACTATCAGCATTTGGTAAAAAAGATGACTTTGAAGATGAAGATGGTTTTGTATCAACTGATGCACCTTTTAGTGTTGATGAAGATGAAGATGAGATTGATTTCTAAATGATACAAAACTTAATTGTACCATTAAGATTAGAGGTAGGGGTAATAAAGAAAAGAACTTATTACCTCAACCTTAATGGGTTTCGTAACTGGAACTTTCAATTAAGTAATCAACTTAAAAAATTATTTAAAATATCGGTTACTTCACAGATAAGAGCTTTAGTACCTTGTACAAAGCCTGTGGAGATAACTTTTGTAATTTACTACCCATCAAATAGAGCATTTGACTTAGATAATATAGGGTCAGTTGTTTGTAAGTTTACAAATGATGCTTTGGTTGAGCTGGGTGTTCTTATAGATGATAATTATAATTTTGTAAAGAAGGTTACTTATGTGTTTGGTGGGGTTGACAAACTTAATCCCAGAGTAGATGTAAAGATAGAGGAGATTGAATGATATGCAAGATGAAAGTGTATTTTTATACCATACAAATTGTGATGCTTGTGGTAGCTCAGATGGTAATGCAGTATACAGCTCTGGCTCTACTTACTGTTTTGCCTGTAATACAAGCAGTAGGTGTAACACTGACAATCAAACTAGTAGTTTTAAAACTCAAAATAAGAGAGTTACTATGTTAGTTTCTGAGTACAAAGAATTAAAAACTAGAAAGATACCAGCTACAATTTGTAGTCAATACAAGTATGGTGTAACTGTTGATAACAATAATAATATATGCCAAGTAGCTAACTATTACAATAACAATAAAGAAGTTATAGCTCAAAAGATTAGATACCCAGATAAGACTTTTAAATGGCTTGGAGATGCTAAGGACACATTATTGTTTGGACAACAGTTGTTTGGAGCAGGTGGTAAGAAACTAACAATAACAGAAGGGGAATTAGATGCTTTATCTGTTGCTACTGCTTTTGGTGGTAAATATCCTGTTGTTTCTATTAAAAATGGTATAGCTTCAGCTAAAAAAGAAATAGCTAAACATTTAGATTGGATTACAAGCTTTGATGATATATACCTTTGGTTTGATAATGATGAGAAAGGTAGAGAAGGATTAGCGGAAGTTGTACAAATACTACCAGCTCATAAAGTAAAAATAATTAGACATAGTGAATACAAAGATGCTAGTGATGTTTTGGTTCATACAGGTGTTAGTGGTGTTATAAATGCTTTTTATAATGCTGAAGAGTTTAAACCTGAGGATATTGTAACACCTGATGATTTACTAGATGATATAGCTGAGCCTATAGAACAAGGTTTTGACTGGTGTTATAAAAAACTAACACAGCTAACTTATGGTAGAAGATATGGTGAGATTGTATGTGTGGGGGCTGGTGTATCAGTAGGTAAGACTGATTTTGTAACTAGTCAAATAGCCTTTGACATAAACCATAATTGGAAAGTTGGTACTTTTATGTTAGAGCAAGGTAAGAAAGAAACCTTACTAAGAATAGCAGGTAAGATAGATGGTATTCACTATCATTTACCTAACCAAGTATTTGATAGAGAAAAACTAAAAGAAACTGTACACAGTATGCAGAATAAACTTTATATGTTTGATAACTTTGGTTCTATAGAGTGGGAAGTAATAAGAGAGAAGATTAGATATATGTGTCATAACTATGGAGTTCGTATATTCTATATAGATAACTTAACTGCTCTTAATGCCCACGCTAGTGATGAAAGAAGAAACCTAGATGCTTTAATGGCTGAGGTAGCAACACTGGCTAAAGAGCTTGATATTTGGATACTACTAGTTTCACATCTTAATCCACCTAAGAGTGGAGCAAGCCACGAAGCTGGGGGTAAGGTAGAACAAAATCAATTTACAGGAAGTCGTGCTATTATGAGATGGGCTTTCTTTATGATGGGGGTAGAACGAAATACATTACATCCTGACCCAGCTGAGAGAAACAAAGGCTTAATTAGATGTATCAAGGATAGGTTTAGTGGTAGGGCAACAGGGCACACTATAGGTTTTATTTATGACACTGATAGTGGCTTATGTTTAGAAACAGATGAGGACTTTGACATAGAAACATCAGAAGGAGAGGATAGTGAGTCAGACTTTTAATGATATAGTTGTATTTGATATTGAAACAAATGGTCTTTATTTT
>DZCE01000088.1 GCA_022736375.1 Arcobacter nitrofigilis
ATACCACTTGTCGGTAAAATTCCCGCTTTTTAGTGGGTAGGTGAGTGGTTACCATATAGCTTTTATTTCTTCTTGATCTATTAAATATTTTCCACTTTTATCATCAATATATATATCTTTGATTATTTTAAAGGGTAGATGATGAGTCGAAAGTTCTTAGTAGAGGGGAAGATTGTGAAATCTTCTTCTTATCCGCCAATTTTGAGTCTATCTATAAGGTCGCTTATTGTTTGAAGATTATAAACACTCTTAGCAATAAAAGCTCTGGCAAAGGGGACTCTGTCTTTTGGGATGTTTGTTACATGCGTATCGTGAATAAATTGTTCTATCTCGGCAAAATCTAAAATCTTAATAAGCTTTTCTTCTTTAGAACTAAGCACCCCTAGAGATGCTTGCAACTCTGGAAAAAGTGAATTTTCAAGATTTGTAATTTTAAGCCACATTTTTGATAATGTTGATATAATCTTTGTCACTGAGTTTCTCTTGTTTTTAGTTTGTTATTTGCAAAAGAATTTTACTTAAAACATTAGGAAATTCGGCTTTAATGAGCCTTTTTTAAACTTCCAAACAACTTAAATTGAGAAGTGGTTTTGGGAATTTGAAAGTGGCTCTATAATATAATATAATCTAATAAAAAAATAAATATACATAAAGAGGCTACATTGACACCAATCATCAAACAAACGAAAAACGCCTTGTTTTTAGCGTTAATATTAGTGTTTACCGCGTGTGACAGTGGAGGGGAAAGTTCATCATCTTCTTCTTCCACTATTCAATCAACTGCTTTGACGGGGGTGTTTGCGGATGACTTGGTTGAGGGGCTAAACTATGTTTGTTCCTCAGGAAATTCAGGCACCACAAACGCAAAAGGTGAGTACGGCTGTAACGTGGGCGATAGCGTAACATTTAGAATAGGAGATGTCACAATAGCCACGACGATAGCCGACGCCAATCTTACGACCCCATATACGCTCTTTCCAAACGACCCCGCAGCAGCGTTAAACTTAGCAAGACTTTTTCAAACCGTGGATTCGGACAATTCGTCTACAACGATTAAAATAAATCCCGCGTTAGTTACGAGACTTAGAGCCAATACCGACTTCACGTCGGCGACTTTCGCAACCGACGCGCAAGCGGATTTAAACTTAATGCTGGTGGACGAAGCAATAGCGCTCAATATCATGAACTCAAGTATAGTTTTCCTAAAAGGTGTGGTGCCAAACGAAGCACTATCTATTGACTCTATAAACAGACATACAGAGATGGGCGCTGGTGATGATATTATAGTAGTAAACAAAGACGTAAATCAAAAGCTGGACTCAGGTGCGGGGGACGACGTAGTAACTATAGCCGGAAATATTAACAGTCCGGTTAATTTAGGTAAAGGCGATAATAAACTGACGGTAAATGGTAACGTTAATAACGTTACCATCGCCGAAGGCGGGAATGATACCGTAGTGATAGGTAAAGACGTAACCGCCACAGTCAGTTTAGGTGATGGTGACAATTCCATTTCGGTAAACGGTAACGTGTACCATAACGTAGTGACCGGAAATGGCAACGATACATTAACAGTGGGCAAAGATGTAACCGCCAAAGTGAATTTAGGCAACGGAAACAACATTATTGTAGTGCATGGCAACGTAAACCACAACATCATTACGGGAGATGGTAATGACACGTTAACAGTTGATGGAGATGTAACCGCTAAAATTAATTTAGGTGATGGCAATAACTCCATCACTATAGGTGGAAGAATCTATAATTCCATTAACGTTGGAAGTGGGACAAATGTTCTAACCCTCCCTGGATATTCTTCCACTGATTGGGCTAAGAACAAAGACAATATAAACGCTTTATTAAAAGACTTTTCTAAAATAATTTATAGTGATGGGGATTTAAACAACAGCAGTCCTACTCCAGTAACAGATGACAATGCCACCGACACAAATGTGACGACGGACACGACGCTATATTTTGATAATATAAATCAACGCACCTCGACTGGCTCTAGCAATGACGTTGTAGTGGTGCGCAACAACGTAAACCATATATTAGAAACGCAAGACGGCAATGACATCGTAACAGTAGGCGGCAGTATAAACTATATCACTGACTTGGGTAGCGGTAATAACTCCATTGCGGTAACTGGTAATGTTCAACATGAAGTCAACGCGCAAGACGGAGACGATAATGCAACCATAGGCGGTGATGTAACTTATAGAATCAATTTAGGCAACGGAAACAACATTATTGTAGTGCATGGCAACGTAAACCACAACATCATTACGGGAGATGGTAATGACACGTTAACAGTTGATGGAGATGTAACCGCTAAAATTAATTTAGGTGATGGCAATAACTCCATCACTATAGGTGGAAGAATCTATAATTCCATTAACGTTGGAAGTGGGACAAATGTTCTAACCCTCCCTGGATATTCTTCCACTGATTGGGCTAAGAACAAAGACAATATAAACGCTTTATTAAAAGACTTTTCTAAAATAATTTATAGTGATGGGGATGTGGTGGTGGATAAAGATCCATTGAACACTTCATTGCCAGTATTTACATCCTCAGACACAGTAAGTGTACTTGAAGGACAAACTTTGGCAATTACATTAAGTGCTACAGATGCAAATAAAATTACTTACTCTATTACCGGAATTGATGCTAATAGTTTTATTATAGACACATTAACTGGAGTAGTAACTTTTAAAGTGGCACCTGATTATGAAACTAAAAGTTCTTATCTTTTTACAGCTAATGCAAGTAATACTTTAAATAGAGCTGAGCAGAATGTAACTATTAATATCAATAAAATTGGTAATATTATGTTTCATGCAATAAATAGTCAATACTCTTATGTAAATTATGATACGAATGGTTCTGCACAAAGTGTAGTTATTTCAAAAGATGAGACCAAAGCATATGTTGCTGATGGCTCTTCAGGATTACAAATTATAGATATAACAAACCCAGTGTCTCCCTTGCTCTTAGGAACTTTTCATACAGGTGGCTATGTTAGTGGGGTGAGTCTTTCAAGTGATGATAAAAAAGTATATATTGATGATGCTAAAGTAGGTATTCATAATTGGGGTAAATCTTCTTCTGCTTACTTGTATGATAAAGTTGTTAAAAGTATAGATATTACAGACCCTAATTCTCCTTTTCTTTTAGCTATCCTAGATATTAATATTACTACATCGGCAAATGTTGTTTCAAATGATGGAACAAAAGAATATATTGCCAATGGCTCTTTAGGATTAAAAATAATTGACCTTTTAAATCCAGAACCACAAAGAATAGTGAAAATTTCTGAGACTGATGGCTATGCACTTACTCATGTTCTTTCCGATGATGGCACTAAAACTTATGAGCCTACTATACCACTTGATGAGGGGCTAAATATAATAAATATAGATAATCCAGTATCTCTAAGTGTTCTAAATAGTATTGATTTAATTAGTAAAAATTTAGGGAGAGTTGCTTTTTCAAGTGATCATACAAAGGCTTATTCAGTGACTACCGAGACAGGCTTGAAAATTATAGATTTAACAACTCCTGATGTAAGAATACTAGGAAGTGTTTATGCTGAGAGTTACCCTTCTCATTTGATTCTTTCTAGAGATAATACAAAAGCTTATGTTATAAGAGGTCCTGTTATGTATGGAGAGCGCTATAGCAATATTGTGATTCTAGATATTTCCCAAGCAGATTTTCCAAAAAACATCGGTTCCTTTTCAATGAAAGGTTTAGTTTCTGGGATAACATTCTCATATGATGACACAAAAGCTTATCTTGCTTGTGGTGAGCTTGGACTACGAGTTTTAGATGTTTCAAATCCAGAATCTCCAACCTTAATTGGTGGAGGTAAGGCTGGAACTATTGGTAATATAGGATATTCTGACTATAGTAAAGCCAATTTTACTGGTGGTTGGACTCTAGGCTATGAATATGAGAATGGCTCCATAGGTGGGACAGCATATGATATAGCTATTTCACAGGATGCTAAAAAAGCATATATTGCTGGTGGCAGTACCGGTGTAGGAGTTATCGATATTTCAAATCCAGAGTCGTTAATTTCACTTGGGACTATTGATACAAATGGGTTTGATGCTAGAAGAATAGCTCTTTCAAAAGATGCAACAAAGGCTTATATATCAAATGAAAGTGGAGAGTTACAAACTATAGATTTAACAATTGATAAAACTTATAAAGCAATAGATTTCGGTAATAGTGATTTAGAATTACAAGTATTTTCTGATACGAATGCTACTCTTAACATGAATGTAGTTGCAGATAGAACTGATATTGTTAATATAGATAATTATGATGTTACCCTTACTCCCGATGAATACAATAATGGAGTTATAAATATCCCTATTAGTTCAATAAGTGGAAAATTTGGACAAACAATCTTAACAGTGAGTTTAACTGCAAATACAAAAACGGTAACCAGAACTATATATTTAAATATTTACACAAAAAATTAAAATTTAATGGCTTTTATTAATCGATTATATACATGAGTTATTTGCATTGCTTTTTAGGGTACAAATAAAAATTTGTACCAAAGCGGACACGGATCCTTTGGTATCGCTTAATTCTAGTTTTCCAGCCCCGTCAGGCACTCTAAGCGCTTAGTGAGTAAATACTTCCGGATGAGTAGCTGCAATTCCAAGTAATACACGTGCAGGACCTTCCGGTTTACGACGTGCCTGTTCCCAGTTTCTTAGTGTGTTTACACTAATATTTAAAAGCCCCGCAAACTCATCTTGAGTAAGCTTTAATCGTGCTCGTATAGATTTAGCATCAGGTTCATCAATCATGAATGAACGTGATGGTTTTTGTGTGTGCTGCAGTATCTCTTTTGCTTCGCCAACGCTTGCAAGTAAATCATTAAACATTGTATCTTCCATCATAAACCTCCCATGAAAGTTTTTCTCAACATCTCGATTTGTTTAGGTGTTAAATCAGATGTTTTACTTTTTTCATACACATAAATCATAAGGATAAGGCTGTTTTCCTCATGATAATAGTAGATATTTCGAATTCCACCGCTTTTACCGCTGTTTTTGATGGACCAGCGAATTTTTCGCAATCCGCCTGAGCCTTTGATCACCGCTCCGCTTTTAGGGTGTTCTACTAAAAAAGCTTGAAGCTCCTTGTATTCATCATCAGAGAGAATGCGGGTAATCTCACGTGTAAAAATGGTGGTTTCGGCTATTTCCATGAGATGATTATATCAAATGTTTATTTATAAGTCAATGGCGTAGTTTTGTGAAGCGATTATAGTAATAAAGCAACAATTAAAATCTTCCCCAACGAGCGTAATCAACCAATTTACTTAAAAGAATATCCGGCTCATAGAGCATTGCGAAGTAGTCTTCAACAATTTGTGAAAGTTTCTCATAATCACGTAGAATGCGAAGGTCAGTATGGTCACATTGGTCAAGAATCTTCCCTAAACATTCCATTTTTTCCTCGTCTTCATCTTCTTCGAACTCTTCGATCAGCTCAATGACTGCTAAGGGAAGAGGATATCCATAATTGTTGTCACGAAAGTTTTCCATTATGCTTGACTCCACTCGGTTTTTATTCCGTACAGTTTAATGCCTTAAGCGTGAAATGTCAAGATCTTTTAGAGTATAAATATTGAAATATTCCTCGTGACGCTTATCGAGATAGC
>DZCE01000249.1 GCA_022736375.1 Arcobacter nitrofigilis
CAAATTATTGCGAGCTCGGCATGTTGCCATTTGTGGATATTGAGTTGCTTAAGTTATGCAACTATCATGGTAAGTTTGTGACAAGTGCCCTGTTCAAGGGCTACCATTCCAAATGGCCCTGGAGGACATTTTTGTACCTGCGAAAAAATATCATCATGATGGCACTAAGGTTTCAACTCAAGGATGTGGAAGAAAAAATCCGGGATTGTCGAGATATTGGTGAGCTGCATTGTTTACATGACTACTTGATCGAACAAACCAAGGTAATCGATGAATATTTTTTGCCGTTCATTGGGTGTCCAGCTCTCCCCACTTGCAGGATATGACAGGATTCGCCCCACATAACAGATTCACATTTGGTTTGACGATGATTGCTCTCAACTATGGAGATAAATTTTGAAAGAAAATAGTCAGTGTGAGGTTGATGAGTTAATTTCTCAATGTGTCAGTGACCCAATACTCTCTGTTATCATTCACTCATGCTTTTATGAATAATTACGAAAAGATAAATGCCTTGGGCCATTAGAGCATTACAATAGAATACGCTATGATTTGTCCGAGATTAGCAGAATAGGCAGGAAATATGGAAAAATACCTGATGGTTGTAATGTTGAGACCGTTGATCAGTTGGATGCGGTGTTAGATCGCTTCTATTTAATGGATACAGAACGAGTAGACAATGATTGCAAATCATCAATTAATGGCATTGACATACCATATTTATAGTTCGTAGCAGATGACTTGATACTATAGATAACAAGCCAACAAGCTGCGTACATTGATATAGCTATATCGAAATATGTACGAAAATATTTAGAAACAGTGCCCTGTTGTTTACGAAACATCCTTGAGATATCTGACTATGAGATTGAATTTTATTGTTTAAAATACGCAATAGGTGTCGAATTATGGGAGCACTTTTTCGAGATAGTATCAATTCATGCGCTATGCACTATAGATGTTCCAACTTTTCTGCGGAAAGCCATGTTGGTGGGACGATCTTCAATTTCCTCTCGGGAAACGAAAATTAAAGGACACGACATGGTCATACCTTCTCAGAAACACAATCATCTTGATAAGATAAAACTTTTCACTGTAATGAAAATTTCGACATGTCATGTGTATTATATAGAGGGGGAAAATCCTTATACACAAATTTCAATCAATGGCTTTGCGCTGGATGGTTTCGGAGATGTGGTGTGCACCAATATTGAGGACTCGGCAGAATACGGCGATGATAAAAAGGTAAAAGAACTTGTGACCCTCTATAC
>DZCE01000089.1 GCA_022736375.1 Arcobacter nitrofigilis
TACATCCTTTTTTTAATTGTGGTATTTGAATATCCAAGAAACCTATCTCTTTTAAAATATTTTCTCTAAACACATCAAGAGGAGAGCGAATACTATAATATGCCCACTTGCCCCTTCTCTCAACCCTTAGAAAACCACCATCTTTTAGAATTTTTAGATGCCTTGATATTCGTGACTGTATCATGTCAAATGAGTTTTCTATATCACATACGCAAACTTCTTTATTTTGGTCTATAAATCCAAGTATGCGAACTCTTGTTTCGTCATTGAGCGAACCTATTGTTTGTAAAAATATTTCCATCTAAAACTCCCATATTTGATATCATAGCAGAATAATTATTACAAATCAAGATATGTTGATATATTAATGAAAAATATTAAGTGTCAGTGAATTTTTTATTTTAAATTTTGTGATTAAATTAAAGGTGGTGACCCCACGGAGACTCGAACTCCGGTACCCTGGATGAAAACCAGGTATCCTAACCGCTAGACGATGGGGCCGACTAAAGCTTCAAAAAGTGGTGACCCCACGGAGACTCGAACTCCGGTACCCTGGATGAAAACCAGGTATCCTAACCGCTAGACGATGGGGCCTTTATGACTTTAGTGGACGGCATTATAGCCAAGCTGTGCTTAATTGACTCTTAAAAATATAATAAACTCGCGAAATCATCTAAAAAAATCTATCTAAGTATATTCAAACCGATATATGGCTAAAATTAAGATATGAAAAAAGTATTATTTATGTCTATCGTGCTACTTCTATTTATAGGTTGTACGCAAAAGTTACCTGTGAAAGAGAGAAGTGCTCTAATAGTTATCAAAACTCCTACGATGAGATACGCTGATATGGGTTTTATCTCTAAGTATGATGGCTATACAAAGTTACAAATATATGGACTGGGTCAGCCATTGTTATCATTTGATATTAATAAAGATACTATTTGTATGAGTCTGTTAGAGTGTATGAGCAAGAGTGAATTCAATCGTAAGATTTTGAGTGAATATTATACGGATGATATGCTTGAAAATATCTTCAATGGCAGACCTATTATGAGTAGTGTTAATTTTGTACAAAGTATTAACGGTTTTACACAAAAAATCAAACAAAATGGACTTTACGAAATAGAATATGTAGTCACAAATAAAAATATATTTTTTAATGATAAAATAAATAAAATAACAATCAAGGTAGATGAACAATGAAATTCGTAGGAGCTCATGTAAGTGCAAGTGGTGGTGTGCAAAATGCACCATTAAACGCCATGAAAATAGGCGCTAAAGCATTCGCACTATTTACAAAAAACCAAAGACAATGGAGTGCAAAACCTCTAACAATGGTCGATATTGATGAATTCAAAATAAATCTAAAAGAGAGTGGTATATTGCCAAAATATGTTTTGCCACACGATAGCTACTTGATTAATCTAGGTCATCCCGAAGAGGAGAAATTAGAGCAGTCATTAGAAGCTTTTATAGATGAGATACATAGGTGCGATCAGCTTGGACTTGAAATGTTGAATTTCCACCCAGGAAGCCATCTGGTGAAATTGTCAAAAAAAGAGAAAGAAGACGAACAATACCTAAGTGAGATAGAAAATGCTTCGCTTGATATAGTAGCAGAATCTATGAATAGAGCCATAAACGCTACGCCTAGCAGCAAGGTAAAACTTGTCATAGAAAACACAGCAGGCCAAGGTACAAACTTGGGTTATAAGTTTGAGCATTTGGCGTATATAATAGAGCGTATTGATGATAAAAGCCGTGTTGGAGTATGTTTGGATACTTGTCATACATTTACAGCTGGATATGACTTGCGTACGCCTGAGACATATGAGCATACTATGAGTGAGTTTGATAGAATCGTAGGGTTTGAATATCTTTGTGCTATGCACATAAACGATTCAAAGCCACCACTGGGAGCAAAGGTAGATAGACACCACTCTCTTGGTATGGGGGAGCTTGGCTGGGAGCCATTTAGATTGATTATGAATGATGATAGAATGAACGACATGCCACTCGTTCTTGAGACGATAGACGAGACAATTTGGGGCGAAGAGATTAAAGCACTTTACGCTTTGATTGGAAAATAAAATTTTACAAAGGATATCAGGCAATGTTAACAGCTATAACCAATGCTAGATTAATTATTGGTAATGATATAATTGACAATAAGGTTGTCATTTTTGACACTCAGATTGTTGATATTGTTGACATAAGCGAAAGAGAAAAGTATGCAAATTGCAAAATTTTTGATGCCAAAAATAGTTACCTTAGCAGTGGTTTTATAGATATTCATATACATGGCAGTGGTGACGCAGATACCATGGACGGCACCTTTGAAGCATTAGAAACTATCAGTAATACTATCATTCAGACTGGTACAACAGCATTTTTGGCAACCACTATGACCATGAGTCAAGAAGAGATTGATAGCGCATTACAAAATGTCAAACAAAATGCTCAAAATGTGACAGGTGCAACCATAATAGGTGTACATATGGAGGGACCGTTTATAAATCCAGATATGTGCGGGGCTCAAGATAAAAAACATATACAGTCTCCATCCATGGAGATAATCGCAAAATATAGTGATATAGTAAGTATGATAACATTAGCTCCAGAGGTGGCTGGTGGAATAGAATTTATCAAAGAACTAAAAGAAAATCATCCACATATAGTATTAAGCATAGGACATAGTAATGCCTCATACGAAGAAGCAATTGATGGCTTTAACGCAGGGATATCACACGCAACACACCTAGGTAATGCAATGAGTGGATTTCACCATAGAGAGCCTAGTGTTGTCGGTGCAGTGCTGGAGTCTGATGAGGTAACTTGTGATGTTATCGCCGATACAATACACACTCACGCATCTACGCTAAATCTATTTTGGAAAATCAAAAAAGAGAAGCTATTTTTGGTAACAGATAGCATGAGAGCAGGGTGCATGAAGTGTGGCACATATAGCTTGGGTGGTCAAAAAGTGACCGTAAAAGATGGCGAAGCACGGCTAGTAAATGGACAGTTGGCTGGTAGTGTTTTGAGGTTAAATAAGGCACTTTCCAATATGGTAAAATATACTACAATGACCTTGCAAGATGCCGTATATAGCGTCACAGTTGCACCAGCAATGAAGCTTGGTTTAACCAGCAAGGGCAAAATATCAATAGGATATGACGCTGATATGGTGCTTTTTGATGATGAATTTGATATACATAAAACTATCGTTGGTGGCAAAGAGGTATATGCACAGTAGAGACTCTTTAAAAAACTTAGGGTATAATCTCCTATTAAATTTTTCAAGGATTAGATGTGAGATCACATTATTGTGCCACAATTGGCGTAGAACATATAGGGCAGAGCGTAACTGTTGCTGGTTGGGTAGCTAGTAGACGAGACCATGGGGGCGTTATTTTTATAGATTTACGCGATAATAATGAAGTGGTACAGATAGTATGTGACCCTGCTGATAATAGCGACGCTCACAAAATTGCAGAAGATACTAGAGACCAATTTGTACTGATAGTTACGGGCAAGGTTAGAGCCAGAGGCGAAGGGCTAGAAAATCCAAATCTTTTGACTGGTAAAGTGGAGATAGTTGCTGATAAAATAGTGATTGAAAATCGTTCTCTTACTATGCCGTTTGAGCTTGGAGATGAAAAAGTCAACGAAGAGATAAGACTAAAATATCGCTACCTAGACCTAAGAACTCCAAAATCTCATCACACATTCAAGCTAAGAAGTAAGGCTACAATCGCTGCACGAAATGCACTTGATGGGCTTGGATTTATGGAGGTTGAGACACCAATATTGACTAAATCAACTCCAGAGGGAGCTAGAGATTATCTAGTGCCTAGCCGTGTTCATGATGGTGAGTTTTACGCTCTTCCTCAATCACCACAACTATTCAAGCAACTTTTGATGGTGGCTGGTTTTGATAGATATTTCCAGATAGCAAAATGTTTTAGAGATGAAGATTTGCGTGCAGATAGACAGCCCGAATTTACACAAATAGATGTTGAGATGAGCTTTTGTGACCAAGAAGCTGTAATAGGCGTAGCAGAAAACTTAATACACAATGTATTTACACAATGTGGTTTTGATGTGCCAACTACATTCAAACGCATAGGCTACAATGAAGCTATGGAAAAATATGGCTCAGATAAGCCAGATATGCGTTACGGTCTTGGCATGGTGGATATGATAGATATATTTGCTAGATGTGAAAATGAGATTTTCGCTAGAATTGCAAAAGATAGCAAAAAAAATCGTATAAAAGCACTAAAAGTTCCAAATGGGGATAATATATTCTCAAAACGACAAATGCAAGGCTTTGAGACATTTGTAAAGCAGTTTGGTGCTGGCGGACTTGGATATTTCCAGATGAAAGAAGACGGACTAAAAGGACCACTTACTAAGTTCTTTAGTGAAGCCGATTTGCAGGCTATCATAGAGCGATGCGAACTAGAGCTTGGGGACGCAGTGTTCTTTGGTGCAGGGGACAAAAAGCTTGTTTGGGACTATATGGGGAGATTTAGAATTTTCCTAGCTAATGAGATGAATATTATCCCTGAGGGAACTTTTGAGTTTTTATGGGTTGTGGATTTCCCAATGTTTGAGCGTGAAGAGGGTCGTACAAAAGCACTTCACCATCCATTTACTATGCCGCGTCTTGATAGTGATGGCAAAATAAATTATGAAGATGTAGAAGAGTTAGAATCAATAGCGTACGATATAGTGCTAAATGGTTATGAGATAGGTGGTGGATCAATCCGTATCCACAAAGCAGATATTCAAAAACAAATCTTTGATATATTAGAGATTGGGGATGAGGAAGCGGATGAGAAATTTGGCTTCTTGCTAGATGCTTTGAAATTTGGTGCACCTCCACATGGTGGTTTCGCACTTGGGCTTGATAGACTTATTATGATAATGACAGGAGCTAGTAGTATTCGTGAGGTTATAGCATTCCCGAAAACTCAAAAAGCACAATGTCTATTGACTCAAGCACCAAACGATGTAGATGAAAAACAACTAGAAGATTTGCACATCAGAGTAAGAAAAACAATAAAACAATAAAACAAAGGTAAAAGATGAAAAAACTATTTTTAATCATAGGTGCTCCAGGTAGTGGCAAGACAACGGACGCAGAGATTATTGCAAAAAATCATGACAATATCACTCACTACTCAACAGGTGATATGTTCCGTGCAGAGATAGCAAGTGGAAGTGAGCGAGGCAAAACAATAGACAGCTTTGTGAGCAAAGGCAGCCTAGTGCCAATAGCAATCGTGATAGAGACAATCGTAGAAGCCATCAAAAATGCACCAACACCAGTGATTATCATAGATGGTTACCCTAGAAGTACAGAGCAAATGATAGAGCTTGATAAATATCTAGCCAATGAAACTAGTGTGGAGCTTTCTAGTGTTATCGAAGTTAGAGTGAGCCTTGAGGTTGCAAAAGCTAGAATTTTGGGTCGTGCCGCAGAAGCAGAGATAGTTAGAAGCGATGATAAAGAAGAGGTGTTTTATGATCGTATGAAAATATACACAGACCCACTTGCCGAAATCCAAGATTTCTATATAGCTAAAAATCTTCTAAAAGTTATAGATGGTGAACGAACACTAGAAGAAATTGTAGCCGAGATGGACGCTTACATAGC
>DZCE01000250.1 GCA_022736375.1 Arcobacter nitrofigilis
TTAGAAAAAATACATCCTCATATCAAAATCAATGATGGTTTTGTAATGGACGGAAAAATAATTTCGTCGGTGGAAAAATAATTTAAAGGTGAAAAAGTATATTATGTCTTGCCGAAAAGTTCTTTCAGGGGTGGCTTTGATAATTATTTTTGATAAATGGAAGAATGTTTAAATCTGTAATTACTCTTGATGAATAAGAAGAGAAATTAATTCTCTTCTTATTAAATTATAAAGATATTGTGTGAGTCCAATTTTTTCTATCATCAATATCACCTACTCCAAGCTGATCAAAATCATTATATCCTGTTACCCATACAGTTCCATCATTTTTTAGAATTATTGAGTGAGCATCACCAAGAGCAATCAATTTTACATTTGTAACATTACCACCTGATCCAAGCTGACCATAACCATTATATCCTGCGACCCATACAGTTCCATCATTTTTTAGAATTATTGAGTGTTTATAACCACAAGCCACTGATTTTACATCTGTTAAAGATGTTTGAGTCCAACTATTTCTATCTGTAGTATCACCTAATCTAAGCTGACCATCATCATTTCTTCCTGTTCCCCATACAGTTCCATCATTTTTTAGAATTATTGAATGATAATAACCACAAGCAACTGATTTTACATCTGTTATAGGTGATTGAGTCCAACTATATCTATCTGAAGTATGACCTAATCCAAGCTGACCATAATCATTTAATCCTGTTACCCATACAGTTCCATCATTTTTTACAATTATTGAGTGATAATAACCACAAGCAACTGATTTTACATTTGTTAAAGATGTTTGAGTCCAACTAGATCTATCTGAAGTATTACCTAAGCCAAGCTGACCTCGATTATTCTGTCCTGTTCCCCATACAGTTCCATCATTTTTTACAATTATTGAGTAATACTCACCACAAGCAACTGATTTTACATCTGTTAAAGATGTTTGAGTCCAACTATTTCTTTGTGTAGTATCACCTAATCCAAGCTCACCAGAACCATTAGATCCTGCGACCCATACAGTGCCATCATTTTTTACAATTATTGAGTGATAACGACCACCATCAAATGATTTTATATCTGTTAAAGATGTTTGAGTCCAACGTGTTCTATTTGTAGTATCACCTAATCCAAGCTGACCATTAGAATTCCATCCTGCAACCCATACAGTTCCATCATTTTTTACAATTATTGAATGATACTGACCAGCAGCTATACTTATAGCATCATCTGTAACCTGAGCAATTAGAGTATCAATATCTGTT
>DZCE01000090.1 GCA_022736375.1 Arcobacter nitrofigilis
TTTAGTAATAACGTTATTTTAGCTTGATTTCGTAGCCAAACCTTTTGCTCTATTGCAGGAAATCCTCCATATATTTTACCACCATCAAGTGACTTAGTAACACCGCTATTTGCTGCAATTTGAGCAAAATCACCTATACTTAAATGTCCTGCGGTTCCACTTTTACCACCCATAACTACATTTCTTCCTAGTATGGTTGAACCTGCTAACCCTGATTGTGACACGAGAATTGAATGCATTCCAATATCACAATTGTGTCCTATTTGGATTAGATTATCAAGTTTTGCACCTTTGCGAATATATGTACTACCAAACACAGCTCTATCTATTGTACTGTTTGAACCTATCTCCACATCATTTTCTATAATTGTATTTCCATTTTGATATATTTTAACATGTTCGCCTGTTTTAGTGTGTGCAAAACCAAAGCCATCACTGCCAATAATAGTTCCGCTGTGAATAATACACGATGAGCCAATTATAGAGTGATGATATACTGTAACATTTGGATTTATAATTGTATTATTTCCAATAGCTACATTATCGCCAATATATGCTCCAGCCATTACAGTAACATTATCTCCAAGCACAACACCTTCACCAAAATTTGCTTTTGGAGATATGTCACAACCATCTCCAATTGTAGGAGAGCCATCTTTTGCTGTTATTTTGTGTGCAAAAAACTTTGAAGCATATGCTAATTTTAGATAAGGTTCATTTGTAATCAGTGCTATACAATCTTTTGGCAATAGATCAGCGTATTTAGCTTCTATTAGCACTGCGACAGCTTTTGTATTTGGTAACTCGTGTTTGTATTTATCACTATTAAAAAAGCTTAATTGTGAGCCTGACGCTTCACCTAGAGTATGTATAGCGGTTATTTCTACATCTACTCCACTATAATCTAAACCAATCTCGTGACAAAGTAGGCTAAGTAGCATAAGTTATCTCTCGATGGCTACAACGCCACCTCTAACAATCTCTAAAGGATTATATCGCACGCAGGCATCCAAAAAGTTTTCTACTCTTTTTGGCTCATCTGCTACCATACCTATAATATTATTTTCACCAGCATGAACAATATTTCCATTGTATGCACCACAAAGTGCTTGAATATCAGATATATGTTCACTTGTTGGGAACTTAACTAGTATCATCTCTTTTTCTACCACCTCTTCATGTTCTATTACTTTTAGGGTTGGTATTAATTTATTTAGTTGTTTTGTTATCTGCTCAATAACCCTTTGACTGCCATTTGTTACGACAGTAAGCCTTGAAAAATCACTTTTTGGTATAGGGGCAACCGTGAGTGATTCTATATTGTATCCTCTACCAGCAAACAGTCCTGCAACTCTAGCTAGTACTGAACTTTCGTTTATTACGATAACTGATATTACTCTTCTTACATTATCCATTATCAAAACTCCTTGTCTTCTAAAAGCATATTATATAAAGCTCCACCAGCTGGAACCATTGGCAATACATTTTCAAGTCTATTAACTGCAACATTCATAAAGCATACTTTGTTCTGCTTAATAGCATCAGCTAGTGCTTCATCAAACTCTTTTTTAGTAGTTACATCATACCCTATACCGCCACATGCCTCTGCTAACATTTTGAAGTTTGGCTGGAAGCTCAAATCAGTTGAACTATATCTTTTCTCATAAAAGAATGTTTGCCATTGTCGCACCATTCCTAAAAAGTGATTATTAAGTATGACATTTATAACTGGAATCCCATATTCAGCAGCCGTCACAAGCTCTTGCATATTCATCAAAATAGAACCATCACCTGTAATATTAATAACTGTTTTATCAGGACAACCTCTTTTTGCACCAATCGCTGCTGGAAAACCAAAGCCCATTGTGCCAAGTCCTCCTGAGTTTATCCATTGTCTTGGTCTATCAAATGGAAAAAATTGAGCTGCCCACATTTGGTGCTGTCCAACATCGGAAGTTATTATGCATTTCTCGCCCAATGTTTGACCTATTCGCTCAATTACCCATTGTGGTTTTAAAACCTCATCGCTATCCTCATATCTTAGAGGATGAAGTTCATTATATCTACACAGAATATCTCTCCATGCTTGATATCTAGATGTATCTACTGTATTTTCTATAAGCTCTATCATTTTAGCCACAACATCAGCCGTATCACCCACAATAGGGAAATCAACATCTACAAGTTTACCTATATTTGCTGGGTCAATATCTACATGGATTATTTTAGCATACTTAGCAAATTCACTTAGTTTACCAGTTACCCTATCATCAAATCTAGCACCTAAAGATATGACCAAATCAGTCTCACTCATAGCCATATTGGACGAATAATTACCGTGCATACCCAACATTCCTAAAAGCAAAGGATTACTATCACCCATTACCCCTCTAGCCATTAATGTTTCAACTGTTGGTATTTGCGTGATATTGGCTAATTTTCGTACCAATTCACCAGCATTTCCAAGCACAACTCCACCACCAACATACAAAAGTGGCTTTTTAGCGCTAATTATTGCTTCAACAGCTTTTTTTATCTGCCTATCATTGCCTTTATGAGTTGGCTTATATGTTGGTATATTAACTTCACTTGGATATATAAACTCTCCAATCTCAGCTGTGATATCTTTTGGAATATCGACCAAAACTGGTCCTGGTCGTCCACTACTTGCTATATAAAATGCTTCTTTCATAATTCTAGGTAAATCTTCGAGTCTATCAACCAAATAGTTATGTTTTGTACATGGTCTTGAGATTCCCACAGCATCTATCTCTTGAAAACCATCAGTTCCTATAAGCGACAATGGCACCTGTCCAGAGATAACAACCATAGGGATAGAGTCCATATATGCAGTCGCTAGTCCAGTAACGGCGTTTGTAAATCCTGGTCCGCTTGTAACCATCGCTACACCAACCTTGCCAGTAGCTCTTGCGTATCCATCGGCTGCATGAACCGATGCTTGTTCGTGACGATTAAGTA
This sequence comes from Arcobacter nitrofigilis, assembly GCA_022736375.1. Taxonomy (GTDB): domain Bacteria; phylum Campylobacterota; class Campylobacteria; order Campylobacterales; family Sulfurovaceae; genus BN30871. Next base: position 2,980 of record DZCE01000090.1, read on the forward strand.
TATGCTCAAATCCATTTTGTTTATATATTGCGTCATAGACATTCATAATAGCCCCACCAGGGTAACCAAATACTGTTGTAACACCCTCTGCTATTATTGCTTCACACACCATTTGTGCGCCACTCATTTTCATGATATTCTCTCCGTGGTTTATAGTTTTGATTGATTATATCAAAAAAAGTTTAGAAATTGTTTTATACTACACCAAATTTTCGCTACATCCAGCAATTGCAACGCCCTCACGAAGTCCATCATCCACGACAATGCACTCTTTAAAATCCAAAATTTTCATAAGTTCCAAAAACAATACAATACCAGTAGCTATCAAGTCACTTCTATCTGTTCCAACTGATTTTAATCGCATCTCCGCACTCATTTTCAAAAGATTTTCAAGTTGTTCAATAATCTCGGCTTCATTTAGCGTAGTTCCATTGACTTTTTTTGTATCATAATTATCAAAATCAAGACCTATTTTCATGGCAGCTACAGTAGTTGGCGTGCCAGCTGTGGCAACTAATATCCCGTAATCGCTCTTTATTTTACTGGTAAAATCCAAAACGGCTTTTAATTTTTTTGGTAACAGTTTACGCAACTTTTCTATACTATCAAAACTCTCTGCTAAAGTAACAATACCAATAGGGAAACTACGAGCAATAGTATGATTATTATTTACAAATGCCACCTCTGTAGATGCACCACCAATATCTATCATAACAAATCCACTTTTTGGCATAATATCAAGTGATATTAGTCGATTCTGCACTGCCATAATTGTAAGCCGAGCCTCCAAATCACCATCTATTATCTCAAATTTAACATTGGTTTTTACATATATTTCACTCAAAATCTCACTAGCATTAGTTGCAACTCTTAAAGCTTGTGTGGTTACTGCTTTTACCTTATCACTACTAAAATCAATATCCTTTTTTGCCTCATTGATGGCATCTACAATTCTATCTCTTGCTGCATCAGAAATTAATCCTGTATGGACTAAATTTTCAGCAGTTCTGACCACTTTTTGATACTCGTAAAGCACCTTTTTTGTGTCGCAATCTACTTGTAAAAATCTAATCGTATTAGACCCTAAATCAATAGCTATCATCTATTTATATCTTAACTGCGTTCAACAAAAGCAAATCCATCGGCCTTTAATCTATCTCGTATTTCAGCTTGATGAGCCTCTCCTTTTGTCTCTATAGCAACAGATACATGAGCCTCTCCAAACTCCAAATCAATAGATGTCCTATCGTATCCTATGTGTACTATATTTGCTCCCACACTTCTAAGTATCTCTGTAAACCTCATAAGAGCTCCAGGTTTATCCATTAGAGTAACCATGAGTTTCATTTTTCTAGCACTTTTTGTTAGACCTTTTTCTATTATCAAAGAGAGCATTGTAACATCTATATTCCCGCCACTTACGATTGTGGCTATTTTTGCATTGCTAGGCATATTTATTTTACCATGCATTAATGCTGCCACCCCCACAGCTCCAGCACCCTCAACTAGTAATTTTTGTTTTTCTAGTAAAAATAATATGGCACTAGCTATCTCATCTTCGCATACAAGCACGACTTCATCTACATTTTTCATAATATATTCAAAAGTAATAGGAGATGTATCCCTAACTGCAATTCCATCAGCAATAGTTCGTACACTTACTGAATCGATTGGGGTTCTGGCGTCAAATGATTGCTTCATCGCTGGAGCACCCTCTGCTGCTACTCCTATGATACGGATATTTGGATTAATTGCTTTTGCAGCTATTGCTATTCCTGATATAAGTCCTCCACCACCTATTGGAACTATTATCGCATCTAAATTGGCTACCTCATCAAGCATCTCTAATGCAATCGTTCCTTGTCCACTTATAACATCATCGTCAGCAAATGGATGTACAAAGCTTAAATTTTCATTTTTTGAAAGCTCCATAGCATGTCCATAAGCTTCATCATAATTAGCTCCATAAAGCACTACATTTGCACCAAAATCTCTAACACCTTGTATCTTTACCAGTGGAGTTGATTCTGGCATCACAATTGTGGCATTAATTCCAAAGTGAGCTGCACTAAACGCCACTCCTTGAGCGTGATTACCTGCACTTGCTGCAACTACACCATTTACACTGCTGCTAGCTAAAATTGAGATTTTATTAAATGCACCACGAAGTTTGAATGAGCCTGTTCTTTGTAAATTTTCTTTTTTTAGATATGTTTCGTAACCACACTGCTTGCTAAGATTTGGTGCAAAAGAAAATGGTGTAACAAATGCTACCTCACCTATTCTCTTTTGTGCCTCTTTGATTGTGGTTAAATCCAACATTTATCTCTCCTAATGTAATTCTTTGATACAATTATATCCTAAACTATACAGAACCCTCTGAACAACCAAAGGTATTCATAATGGGTTTTGCAAGTGTAAAATTTTATCAGAGATTTGTGAAAATCTAGCCATAGCTAAATTGAGCAAATATCTGGTGAAAGGTTGCATTTGCAGAGTCCACCCAAAGGGCATCTCTAGCTTTACCTTATACTTCGTTACTCCCTCTTGAGTTAGCTAAGGCTAGCCATGCGTGTGAGTGCCTAGTCTAAGAAAAAGCTAGAGATGTTATGGACACCTTTGGTTGTTCAGAGGGTTCTACAACAAG
>DZCE01000251.1 GCA_022736375.1 Arcobacter nitrofigilis
TTTTTCGATGATCTCGTAAACAACATGGTCAAAATTATCAATAGGCTGATGGCAGTGGATACCAAAAAGTAGGGATGTTTTCATCTAATAGCTCCAAAATATAAATCTTCTCCAAAGAGTATAGCATAACTCTATTCTATTAGTGTGACAATTGTTTTTATTTTTGTAACAAAATAAAATTAAAGGCTAACATAGCAGATAAAAATATGTTATATTGTGACCAAATAGCAAAAGGATAAACAATGAAAGCGTTAATTGAGATTCATGAGCATTATACTTCGCAGTTTGAACATTGTATTCAAACACTCCCAAAAGGAGTTGTTAAGATAACACCTATTAAAAATGCTCTTGATATTGAGATGGATAAAAGAGTGGGGGAGATCCAAACAAAACCACTCAATGCTCTATCAAGCATTAGAGAGAGATATGTTCGCCCTTAAAACGATGACACATTTTGAGAGCTGTAGGTTCGGCTTTGCTCGTATGTGTTCCTGTTGGGGAGGGATGGGAGCAAATAAAAGCATTTTTAAGTTTAATCAATGTGCAATACAACTCATTTTAAAAAAAGGATACTTATGAAAAAAATTTCATTATTGGCGTTTGTGGGAGCAGCTATGATTGCAACATCTTGTGGAGGAGGAAGTGACTCTTCAGATACAAATACTTCAGGTAGCACTACACATACTTGTGAGTCACTTATTGCAACCAAAACAAATTGGACAGTTGAATTAAGTTGTGCTAACGGTTACAATGATGTTGCATCCATGACAATTGACCCAAATGGAACCTATTTTGGTGTAGATGGGGATGGTGAGACAGAAGAGGGAACATGGAGTTGTGTTGCAAATCAATTCATACCCAATGAAGAGTATGAAGATGCTTATTCAGTCAAATCTAACTATTTTGAATTTTCTCGTACATTAGATAATCTTACTTGTACAACTAAAATCTTTTAATTTAAGCTTTTTAGCAACCCCCTCACTTTACTCATTATGAAGCTCCAGCTTCGTAATGCCCTATTGGTCTGATGCATCACCATAATCTCTCTACCTTCAATAAACCCTCAATACCCTCACGGTCTCTAGCACTAGAGTATCGCCGTTGGTTCGTATATTTTATATCTGCTTCTTCGCATGGGGTATTATAGTTTTTTGAGATTAATGGTTGGTTTTGTGTATGTAGTTGTGTTGAGGTTTTAGAGTCCAATAGGGCATTACGAAGCTGGAGCTTCGTAACGAGTAAAATGCGTAATATCA
>DZCE01000252.1 GCA_022736375.1 Arcobacter nitrofigilis
ATCAAATAAATGTGCTTTCGCTTCAAATGGATAATCGTTTTGATAAGCTTGAAACACTAATTACAAATACTGTAGCAAATAAAGTTGTTGGAGCTTGAAATGTTATTAGAAATAGAAACAACTATCGTATTGTGTATAGTTTTGTACTGTGTAGGTTTGTTTATCGTAGGTTTTATAAAGAATAGAAATGATACTAGAGCCTGAAAAAACTATTACAGTGTGTTTAGCTTTATTCTTACTAGGTTGTCTTATTATAGATTTCAAAAGGAATATGAAATGATAAGTATGGTAATATTTTTAACAGGAGGAATAAATGGCAACATTTGGTAAAAAAAGTTTAGAAAAACTAGCTACATGTCATGAAGACTTGCAAAAAATAATGAATGAAGTAATAAAAGAATATAATTTTACAATATTGTATGGGTATAGAACTTCAGAAGAACAGTACAAATTATATAAACAAGGTAGAATGCTAGTAGACGGTAAATGGAAAAAGGTCGGTAGAACTGTCACTGATAAGGATGGACACACCAATAAGTCTAAACACAATAGTTTACCTAGTACTGCAATTGACATAGCACCCTACCCAGTTGATTGGGATAATTATAAAGCTTTTACAGAGTTAGCGAAGATAGTAAAACGAATTGCTAACTCTCTCGGAATAGCAATTAAATGGGGTGGTGATTGGAAGTCTAGAGTAGATATGCCTCATTTTGAGTTAATATTATGACAGAATATCAAGAAGGTGTAGTAGAAAATACTTCTGATGGAGTGGCACAACATGCACTTAGTCAACAACGAATAAATGTTCCAGGCTTTGGGTATATAAAAGACAGTAGTGTAATTAGAAAAATACCATGGGTTGCTCCATTATTTATTACTGCTGATTTTATGGGCGGGTATAGAAATCCTCCCAGAGAATTAAGAAATGATGGATTGGTAGAAAAGACCTCTTCAGGAGTTGCCTCAGCTGCTTCTGGTATAACATTCGGCTTAGTACCTGAAAGAGAGTCGGCAATAGGATTAGCTCGTATGTTTACTGGTGGACACTATGGAAAAATACCAGTACCTACTAAAGAAGAATTGATAAGAGCTGCCGCTATACAAAAATTGCATGATGAGGCTATGAGACAACCAAGACCTACTAAAGAAGAATTGATAGAAGCTAGAAAATTTTTAAAACAGTTGAATAAAGCTAATGACTAAATTTATACAAGAAGCTGTAACCGATAAAGGTGAAACTAGCAGTGCTA
>DZCE01000253.1 GCA_022736375.1 Arcobacter nitrofigilis
GTATTAACTGTGACAGATATTGATACTCTAATTTCTCAAGTTACAGGTGATGCTACAAGTATAGCTGGTGGTCGTGAACACTCAATAATTCTAAAAAATGATGGAACTGTATGGGTAACAGGGGGTAATGGTTATGGTCAGCTTGGATTAGGTAATTATTCAAATAGATCTAGTTGGACTCAAACACCCATAACAGATGTAAAATCAGTTACTTGTGGTTGGTATCACTCAATAATTCTAAAAAATGATGGAACTGTATGGGTTGCAGGAACTAATGATTGGGGTCAGCTTGGAGTAGGTTATATTTCAGATAGAAATAGTTGGATTCAAACATCTTTAACAGATGTAAAATCAGTTGCTGGTGGTTATAATCACTCAATGATTGTAAAAAATGATGGCACTGTATGGGGAACAGGTCATAATAGTTTTGGTCAGCTTGGATTAGGTGATAAAACAAGTAGAAATAGTTGGACTAAAACATCTTTAACAGATGTAAAATCAGTTGCTTGTGGTTCTTATCACTCAATGATTCTAAAAAATGATGGAACTGTATGGGGAATAGGATTAGATAATAGTTGGACTCAATCAGCTACAAATGTAAAATCAATTGATGGTGGTCATTATCACTCAATAATTCTAAAAAATGATGGTACTGTATGGGTAGCAGGAAATAATGGTGCTGGTCAGCTTGGATTAGGTGATACTACACAAAGAAATAGTTGGACTCAAACATCTTTAACAGATGTAAAATCGGTTGCTTGTGGTGGTTGGTACTCAATAATTCTAAAAAATGATGGAACTGTATGGGTCACAGGGAGTAATGGTAAAGGTCAGCTTGGCTTAGGTAATAATGGTGACAATACAGATAGAAACAATTGGACTAAAACATCTTTAACAAATGTAAAATCAGTGGCTGGTGGTTATATTTACTCAATAATTCTAAAAAATGATGGCACTGTATGGGGAACAGGAGAAAATGAATATGGTCAGCTTGGATTAGGTCATAAATCAAATATATCCAGTTGGACTCAATCAACATCTTTATAATTTAATAAGAAGAGAATTTATTTCTCTTCTTTTTCATTAAAAACATTAATGTTCTTACACTCTTCTAACTATGTGAACTACACCATCCAGGACAGTGATAGATTACTATTAAAAAATTGTAAAATATGAATTAATTAATTACACGCAGGATAGTAAGATGTGAAAGAGTTACCATCATTTTTAAAAAATAAATTGTC
>DZCE01000254.1 GCA_022736375.1 Arcobacter nitrofigilis
AGATTTGCGTGTCAAAGGACTTATGGAGTATGCAGCAGAGTATTTCCCCTCCACACCTTTGTTGGATTATGCACGAACGGTAGAAGCTTTGACTACAAGCAAAAAGGAAAACCTCATTCTTAATGTGGATGGCACAATAGGTATTTTGATGGTGGATATGTGGAGAGCTTTGGGGTATGCCGAAGAGGATATTGATGAGTTTATCTCTAGCGGTACGCTCAACGCTTTCTTTATTGTTGGACGAAGCATTGGATTTATCGGTCATATTCTTGATGAGAAGAGATTGGAGATGCCAATGTATCGACACCCCATGGATGATATTCTTTATGATGTGCAAATGGCACAAGAGATTTAACCACTTTTTAACACTTAACTTTTTCAAACCCGTTACGGGTTTGAAATCTTTTCTTATTCTTAATCCAAAATTTACTTTTATATAAATATTATAATTTTAATGGTATAATCTCTTTGATTAACTATTGGAGAATAATAATGAAACTAAGATATGCATTTAGTATGATAGAGTTGGTATTTGTAATTGTTGTAATGGGTATTTTAGCCTCTTTGGCGATTCCAAGAATGGATAGAGATTTACGTCAAGAGGCTATGGATAGTATTATGTCTGACATAATGTTGGCTCAAAGAATGGCGGTGAGTGATTTTCGACACGATGCAGCCGATCCAAAGTGGCAAAAAACTTATTGGAAATGGAGAATAACTGAGTGTAGTAACGATACAATATTTTATATTGTTACATCCAATAAAGATGATCGAACCAATGCAGATAGAAATGAATCAGCCATTGATCCCTACAATCAAAAATATCTTTATGCCCAAACAACAGGCTATTGTTCAACAGGCAACGCTCATCCTGATGATTCCGATAGGGTATTGATTACTAAAAAATTTGGTATTAAATCCATTGATAGAAAAGGAGGTTGTAGTAGTGCTCAACATATTGCATTTGATGAGTTTGGAAGACCCCATAATGGTATAGATAGCTATACTAAGCCAAATTTTGCCTATTTAATGAAAGAGGATTGCGAATTGACCTTTAATTTTGAAAATGGATTGATTGAAGATTCGAGTCCTTTTACTATTACCGTAGAAGCTATTACGGGTCGTACTTTTGTCTCCAAGAGATAGTATTTGGAGGAGATTTTAAAAAAATCGAAATTTTTTTTGTCTTTTTCCCAAAACCCCTTGACAAACAAAAACAATTGAGCTATAATTCCCGTCCAAC
>DZCE01000091.1 GCA_022736375.1 Arcobacter nitrofigilis
ACTTTCTCTTCAAATTTATCTACAGCTAAAGCATAGTATTCTAAACCATCAATGTTGATGATTCTTTCTTTAACTGGAATTGCACTCATACTTAATTGAGTACCTGGTACGTGTGTATGAGTATCAGTATCTGCTGATTGACCAATTACTGGAATAGAAATTGATGAACCTGACTCAATTGATTTAGTAGTTACTAAGTCTAAGAACATTACTTTTCTATCAAAAGCTGTAAGAACTTGTCCATAATAAATCTCTAATGCGTTCTCCATATCAGTTGGAAGACCTCTTGTACCGTTGTTGTTACCTATATTATTTACTGTTAAAGCCATTTTATAATCCTTGTTTTATTTTAATTTAGTTTTGTTGTTCTCATTTATATGATGATACGCCTCTACTAAGTTATCCTTCTTACTTATTAGGTCAAGATAGGGCTTGAGATTATATAATTATCAATTCTTTTTGAACATTAGGGGGGTTGTAGTTTATGTCATACTAGACATAGTGTTAGGTTAGCTAACTAAGCACTAAAAGTATACTTTATAATACTATCTCTTTTATTTACCTTGTAGGGTTACTGAAAAGGAGATAAAACAGTAACCCATAGACTTAAATAAGTCCTTTCTTTCTTGACTCTAGATATCTTCTATCTATAAGATTTGTATACTTAGCATCTTTACCATACAATCTGTTACCAGTTGCTTTCTGCCATTCACTTTTATCACTAAAAGGTTTAATACCACCAACATCACCTGTTGATTGTCCTTCTAACCTACGAGGTTGTTGAGGAGCTGCACTACCTGCCTTAAATGCCATATACTCAAGAAGCTGTGTTACCTTAGCTGTGTTACCTTTAGCTAGTTCTTGGTTATATTCATTAATAGTTTCTTGTGGGAGGTTATCAGCTGCCCAGGTTGTAAGTTGATTATATCTTTCTTGTCCGCCAACTGTATCGTACACAGTATTTGTAAATTGAGATACAAGAGCCTTTTGTCCTTCAATATATCTATTTACATCATCTTTACTAAATCCTTTATTCTCTAGTTCTTTGTAAGAACTGTCTGACAAGCTACCATTTGTGTGGAACTCTTCATTGTATTTAGTTACATTTAAACCAGCAATAGGTGTTGTTTCTTCTGCTATAACAGCTGGTTTCTCTACTGGTTCTTTATTTCCACTACTTAGTTTCTTTTCTAACTCTTGATAAGCTTTTACTAAATCTTCTTGTGATTTAAACTTACCTAGTATAGGTGTTTCTTCAATAGGGGTACCATCTTCGTTATAGCCATCAGGTAACTCATCACCTATTTCAGCTAAAGACTTTTGTGATTCTCTGTATCTCTCAACAGCTTCTTGTTCTATTACTTGTTGAGGTGTTTGAGTAGCCTCATTAGAGGCAGTTAATACAGTTTCTTCCATTACTTAACCTTTGGTTTATCTTCCACTTGAGGGGTAACTTGAGGGGTCATATCAAGTGTATTTGGATAACCATTCTTAGCTTCTAGCTCTTTATCTCTTAAGTAGTAATCTGCATCTGTAATAACATTTGCATTCTTTTTCTTTAGTTCTGTTTGTTTTAATTCGTATAGTGATTGTGTTTTTGACATAATGTTCTCCTTTATGCTTGTGGTTGACCTTGCTCTGGTGCTGTTGCATTATTGGTTAAATTCATTGCACCCTGTTGAACTAAGGCATCAGTTTGTTGTTGTTGTTGTTCACCAGCTATTTGTTCTTGTGATTTAATTAGTGTAGCTGTATCCAATGATAAAGCATTACCAATCATAGCTATATAGTTATCAATGTTTAATCTTTGGAGTACAATCTCAGGACTACCAAGTTCTTGTAACAATCCATTGAATTGTCTAAGTTTATCAAGTTCAAGATTTCTACCTAAAGCTTCGATACCTGTTACAATTACAATATCAACACCTATAGATTTAACATCTATTTTACTTTGTGCAAGTAATAGACCAGCTAATGGTCGTTGATACTCTAAACTTAATATAGAATACAAACCACCTAATGATTCTTCTAAATCACTAGCAAGATATCTAATTTCAGTAGCTGTTACCCTTTCACCTTGACGAGTAGCACTTGATGATACAAGGAAAGCTTGTTCTAATCGTTTAGTTAAATCTTGTACTAATTGTAGTGGTACTTGTAAATCACTATTCTTATCTACTCTTAGAGTTGTAATATCATTTTCTAAATCACCTAGAATACAAGAACCATTTGTTGCATTATTTATATCCTCTACATCTAATACAGAACCTGGTCGTTTACCAAATATAACTCTAGCCATAACAGCTGAAGCTTCAATTAGTAATTGATATAAACCTTCAAGACTTCTAAAATCCCCTATATATTGTTCAACTAATCCTCTTCCGTAGTTTTCACCACTAATAGCTGTCCATCTTAAAGGGATAAAAGGTAATTTACCATCACCTTTGTATGTTGTATCACTACCTTCTACAAATACAGATTCAACTGTTTGATATTCATACCAAATACCTTCTCTTAATACAGCTCTTGTAAAAAGAGTAACATCACCTGTTTCGTTTAATGTTTCATCAGCTTCTATTTGACCTATAATATCATCTGGTAATGTATCTTTCTTAAGTGTTTCTTTTGTAATAATTTCCATTACTTTACCACTAAAATCTCTTAGAATAACAAAATCAGCTAATTTATAAGTTTTAAGAGCATCTTCAGTTTTATACATCAAAGCATTACCTGTTACTATTAATGATTTTAAAGCATCAAATGTAGGTACTCTTAGAGCCTCTCTTTCTATTTGCTTCATTAATTCTTGCTCAATTGTGATTAAGGCTTGTTCAATATCAGTCTTTTGTTTAGCCTCTAATTGTTGTCCAACTTCTAGAGCTGGTGGTAATAATCTAAAGAAACTAGTATTTGGTGGTAATAAAGTAAGTAGTAATTTACTAGCTAAATTATTAACTAATCTACTACCAACAGATTGATAAGGTGTTTCTAAACTAGTTGTTTCTGAATGTCCACTTTCAGGCATAATAGAAGGAATAGTAAGTTTAGCACTACTCCTAGCTCTATCTAATACAGATGACCTGTCTGCATCCAACTTTGTAAATCTTGCCTTAAGTGTTTCTTCAGCAACTATATCTTGTATATTAACTTTAGTAGTTGCCATAACTACCTACTATACTGTACCAATAGTTGATGCTGCTATAGGAGAAACATCACCTAAAGGGATTTGTAATGATTTAGCACCTTGTGTTTGTGCTTGTTTCTTTTTCTTAAGTTCGTCCTCAGGTGTTACAACATCTACCATAGCTGCTGCTTCTGTAGCTGGTGCTGCTGGAGGTGGTGTAAAGATAGGTTGTGGAGCTGCTCCGCCTTTACCACCACCATTACATATTAATGGATTACAATCATCTAGTAATCTACCATTCTCATCAAATCTAATTTTGTTAAATTTCATCTATTTATCCTTTTATTATATTGGTTTAATTTATCTACTTGAGCTTCTAAGGGAAATCTATAAACAGTTGCTATTGGGATACCACCTAACACTTTATTATTATGTATATTACTTGAAGTATGGAATGTAGTAGATACACTATCACAAGATAAATCTTTACATACCAAACCAGCCATATAATATAAATACATAATAGCAGAGCTTGTTCTATAAGAAGGCACAACAAACATAGCGTCTGTGTTTACTACCATCTTAGTCATACCATTCTGGTCGTTTGTTCTAATAAACAAGAAACCAATAATACTATCAACCTCTTTAAGTAAGTATATAGCCCCACCTTCTTTCAAAGATAATCTTATATACTCTTTGGCTCTCTCAATAGTAGCTATTGAATCAATACTATGAACTTCATCAAAGTATTGACAAACTAGCTCAGCTGTTTCTTGAAGATATTTATTTTCGTATTGTACTATAGTTTTCATTTACTATTATTTTTTCTAGCTTCTATATAACTAGCAATATACTTAATAACATCTTGGTTACCTATAAGGACACCTAATGAATAACTGTTAATCTCTTTAGATGGTAATCTATTAGGATACCTCTTTATTAAATTGTCTAATAGTTCTTCTAGCATTTTAAATTCCTTTCCCCTATAGTCCCCTTATAGAGGGTTTGTTTAGGGTCTTTATTTGTTATTGGGGTATTATTAGTTAGGGACTGTTGCATACACTGGTTGCATACCAATGTAAAGGGGTCACCATAGGCTAATTTACCACACTCACGACATAAAACTTGTACTACAAAAGAGGTTTGGTCCATAAAACTACTCCTTCATTTGTTAATTGGTGCATATTAGCTAGTTGCATTTGTAACTCAGCATCATCCTCAGTTTGTCCATTAGCTTTATAAGCTGATACAACAGCTTCCCAATATATATTTTTTAAAAGGGTCGAATCTGACCCCTTATAGTTCTTCTCTGCTTCATCTAATATTTTAGTAGCTTTTATATGACCAATACCAGGACAACCTTTATATCCATCACTTGTATCTCCTACCAATACTTGATAATAAGCATATCTAATTGATTGTTTCTTTGTAACAGATACATATTCATCTTTACTATAGTTGTAATGAGTGCCCTCTGTTTGATACAAAACATCTTTATCGATAGCACACAAAACATACTTATCTGTGTTAGATGTCTTAAGTTTAACAACCATATCATCTGCTTCATAACCATCAGCTATAAAAGCCCCATATCCTGCCATTAGATAAAATCTAAGGTCGTTAAATAACTCTGGTTTTCTAGTACCTTGTCTATGTAATTTATAAGGGGTCGGTAAATCATACCTAAAGTTATAACTACCTGTAAGCCATAATTCGCAAGAATCACAATCAACAGCAAACATTATATTTGCTATTAATGTGTCTATTGTACTTTTAGCTTGGTTAAGGTCAGCATAATATACTGCTTCATCCTCTTCCTCTATCCCTACAAAAGCTTCTAGTTCATTCCATATAACTTTATCCTCTAAAGCAAAACCTACCTTATAAATAAGACTATCTGCATCAATAAGGGCAACCATTACTATTCTCCTATTTCTTCTTCTACTACTACAATATCTCTCATAATATCTTTAACATAATCAATTGAGTCTTGTGTACCATTATCCAATACAAACTGTACAGCTTTATCAATTAAACTATAACCTTCTTCTTTATGGAAGTAAGGCACTTTAAGTTTATGTGCTACTTCAGCTATATAACTATTCATAAATTTCATTGTTTGTTGTATACCAATAGGTTCTTTTAAAGTAAAGGCTACCTCTCTAAGATATAGGACACTGTACACAGCATATATATCAATTAATGAAGCTAATAAGCTCTCACTAATATCTTCAAAATCTAATGCTATTTGAAAGCTTTGTTCTAAATCACTATAACTATCAGCATCAACATTTATCCATTCTCTTGCTTTTAATAAACTCATCTATTTTCCTTTTATTTTACTTTTTCTTCTGACCACTCTACGATAGGACCTCTTACAGCCTTCTCAAGAT
>DZCE01000255.1 GCA_022736375.1 Arcobacter nitrofigilis
ATCATCATCAATAATCTTCAAACGTTCGCTTGTATCAGAATTTCTTAATATCACCTCAAAAGATTTAATATCATAATCATGAATCAAATCATAACTTACCACCACATTATCACCCACAGTGTAACTACTTCTATCATAAGTAATATTCTTCATCTCTAAAGTATTAGAGTAAATAGGAAAAAATGCACTCTTCTCTGAGTAGTTCACGCCATTGGCTTCATAGGCTCTTACTCTCAGTTCAGCTCTATCAGTTATCAAGCTTCTATCATTGGGGATATTCCAGTCAAAGTCTCCTTGCAGATAGTCATCATTATTTGTTATCGTCTGAATGACTTTCCAACTATCACTCTCATTGAGTCTATAGTCAACAATCGCTTTACTCACAACGGTATCATCCGATACACCAAAATAGATTTGGAATGGATTTCCTATTCTTCCTAAGACTTGACTTGGATCCTCATTATAAAGACTCTGAACATAGACCCAAAAATGTTCAAAAACAGGCAATCCAGCATTCTCATACTGAACCATCACCTCTTTTCGATTATTGGTTGGATTAATATCTTGACTGCTTAAATTTGGCATATCAAATATCACATACGAATCTCCATCTATCAAGATATTATCATAACTCTCACCTTGAGTACTCACCCAAATATCATCCCTAAACTCAACACTAACCTCTATCTCTTCACTCTCACCAGCATTAAGCTGTTTTTGCATTCGAGCTTCACCTTTCCAAAACTCTGAAACTGTAGAACCTTTTTTATAATAAGCTTGAATAAACTCATCCCTTGCTACTTCTGTACCAATATTTTTAATCGTTAATTTAAAAGTTGCAGGTTTATTAGGTTTTATCTCACCAATAAGTTGTACATTGGTAATTGCCAAATCAGACCCTATAGCTTGTGTAGTAAAACTCCAAATTGGTGAACTAATATACTCACCACCATAATCCTCTTTTCTATGTCCTTGCTCTCTAGCTTGAACTCGCCAATAGTAGGTAGTATTAGGTTTTAGTCCTGTTTTACCAATAAACTCTTCATAATCCATCTGTTGCATACCTTGTGCATGGGTTGCTATCCAACCACTACTTTGATACAATTTATCAGGTGCTTCACCAAGCTCTATATTAAACTCTAATTCATCCTCATCCATATCAGAAGCTATCCATCTAAACTGTGGTGTTTTACTCACTCCTATAGCATCCATTTTTGGTAAATTAGGTGTTGATTC
>DZCE01000256.1 GCA_022736375.1 Arcobacter nitrofigilis
GAACTCAAGAAAGTGTAAAAAAATGGATTGAAGATAATTGGATGAGATACTAATAGGGGAATTGACTATATTCCACAACTACTAAGTGGCATTTGTTCGCTATCCTCATCTAAATAAAGCCCCTTTTCACTATTTTCTACAGTTATCCCAAACATATCAACTATCTCTCTTTGGGAGATAATTGCACTTGGGAGAATCTCTACGATACTTGGTATGATTTCATCTTGTTTCACACTTGTATACAACATCGTCACTTCATCAATAGCACCGTATCTTGAAAATATCCATTGGATTTCAGTATTTTCACTATCGAGTTTGACACCATTTAAAGTTAAAAAATGCCAAACTTTTTTATCATAAAACTTTTTGATATCTTCCACAACTGTAAGTAAACTTGTTGGTATTCTATTTATCATCTTCACTTCTCTCATTTTCTTCTCGCTCTTTTTTTTCTAATATCTCTAACGCTTTTACCACACCATCCATTATAAGTTCAGGGCTACTTGCACATCCTGGGATATAGACATCTACAGGGATATATCTATCTATTCCATCTTCCACATTGTACATCCCACGAAAAACTCCACCTGTACTTGCACAGCTTCCAACAGCGACAACTACTTTTGGGTTTGGCATTTGATTGTAGAGTTCTAGGAGTCTTGACCTACTTCTATAGGTCACAGGTCCAGTTACTAGGAATATATCTGATTGTTTTGGGTTTCCTGTATTTATCACTCCAAATCGTTCAAGGTCGTATTTAGGGGATAAACAAGCTAGTATCTCAATATCACACCCATTACAACTTCCAGCGTTGTAGTGGAGTATCCAAGGGGATTTTTTTCTAAATTTTTTAAACTCAAACATAATGAAGCCCTATAAGATTTACTATACTAAAGAGGAGTCCAAACCCCAAAACAATTTTAACTAAACTATCTATCCTCACCCTTGCTGTTGCATTATCTACTAAATTAAGGGCTAAAAAGACCGCTGTAAATAACCCAAAAGCCACAAGGATATTATCCCCTGCAAAAAGAATCAAAAGGAGATAAACAAAAACATATTCAATCCATTTCGCCATATAAAGTATCTCAAAAAACACCCCACTATACTCTATCTCAACACCTCCAACAATCTCTTGATGGGCTTCTGTCGCATCAAATGGGGAAAGTTTGAGTTTAATAGGGATGATAAGCAAAAAAGCAAAAAAGAGGAGAAACAAATTTGTGATTTGAG
>DZCE01000257.1 GCA_022736375.1 Arcobacter nitrofigilis
ATTCAAATCAACTGATCCTGAATGGCTAATTTACCAAATTGATTTTGAGGGCTTAGAGCTGAATGTCAATGCCAATTTAACTCATGATGCAACTAAATTGCAAATATTGAATGATGGATTTGACATGCACACTAAACACGCTTGCACATTCTATCGTAAAGAAATAGAAGAGCATATAGGTAAACCAATAGAAGACTCTTTAGAGTTTAATCTATGGTTGAAAAAACAGGACTTCTTCAAACCTTATCGTAATGGTGGGAAGCCCAAAACTTTTAAATTAGAGTTAACTGCTACGCAATTCGCAGCGTAGTTACACAGGCTCCTTTATACAGTAATGTATATCGAACAATCATGTATATGCTGGAACATCTAAACACATAATGGTGTAGACAATCAGCAGACCAAAGCTTTAATGTTTGTCTAAGTAAATCCACGGTACAATACTTTTAAATACAAAGGATTTATATGACAAGATTAATTACGGACTTTAGTAACTACTCAATCTCAACAAAGGGAATAGTTACTAACATAAAGACACAAACAATCAAGAAACCCTGGTTAGGTAAAGTAGGGTACTACTACATTGATTTATATTCAAATAACCAAAGTACTAAAGTAGCTTTACACAGGTTACTTGCACAAACTTTTATACCCAATCCAGACAACAAAAAAACTGTTAACCATATTGATGGAAATAAATTAAATAACACTTTAGCTAATTTAGAATGGGCAACCCACTCAGAAAATAATCAACATGCTTATGACACAAAACTTAAAGTTCCTATAAGATTGATTACTGATATTGAATATACCAATATCCTAAATAGTTTTTTCTCAGGAAATTCTTTAACTGACATAGTTAAAACATATAATTTCAGTTTACCTACTTTTAGTACTTATATAGAAGAGTATGTAAACAGAAATAATCTGCTTGATGAATTTAATAAAGAAAAAGTCAGACAATTTAACCTACGAGCCATCAATAATGGAATAAGTAAAAGGAATATAATAACTTTACAGATGTTGGATATGCAAACTAACGAAGTTATTAATACCTTTACATGTATAGCAGAGGCAAAAAAGTTTCTTGATAAAAAGTCTTCAGGCCCTATTTCTAATGCATTAGCAGGCAGACAAAATTCTGCATATGGCTATTACTGGAGAAAGCTTTGATCTCAAAGACTATCCCGAAAGGGAGTACACTCAAGTGAGTGGAAACGTA
>DZCE01000258.1 GCA_022736375.1 Arcobacter nitrofigilis
TCCATGGGTTACATTATAGCATATTTAGGAGGAGCTAACCGACTAGCCTGTAAAACCAGACAATGATTTAAGCAATATACTAAAAAGCACGAAAGAGAGTCTGCAAAGTAATTTTAGACACTCATTTGATCTCACTGCCTACTCATCGCACGATAAAAAAGAGTATTTTGATGATAAAATAACCTCTTTTTTGGATATTGTCAATAATAAAAAGATAATCAATAATTTTGGTGAAAGATTTATCTCCATTTTTGATGAATACAATCAGCATCTTGAAGAGGTAAATATTAGTTATAAAAAACTATTGGGGATTTTTAATCATCTTGATACTATCGGTCACGCTGTTATCTCTCAAATAGATAATTATGAGTATCTTGAAAAAAATATAAAAGATAAATTATCAGAAAACAAAAAAGAGAGTAAGCTTTATGAAGATACCAAAGTCAAAGGGTTGGCTTTATTGCAAAATATTTTGGATTATTTAAAGATAGATTGTGATTTGAAAAAACTTAGAGAAAATATTGTTATGGGCAATGGCTTGATGTGGGAAGAAGGAAGTAGAGAGATGAATTGGCATCAAGCTATGAACTATGCCAATAATCTAAGGCTTGGTGGGTATGATGATTGGCGATTGCCTACTATCGATGAGCTAAAAGAGGTGGTAAGAAGTTGTGGCGGGACTCCAATGAGGTATGGTAATAAAGATTATTCTAGTATTTGGGCTGAAAATAGAGCCAATATTCCATATCAAAATTGTCTTGAAAAGAAAGGATTTACTAATTTTCGATATTGGTCTTCTACTACCAATGCGAACTATAGAGAAGATGCGTGGGATGTGTACTTGGGTAGCGGCTCTGTCGGTAGCTACTATAAGAACAATAGCGGTTATGTCCGTTGCGTCAGAACAGGAGAGCAATAGGATGGAGTATCGGTTTGGTTGAGTGAGTATTTTGCTCAAAACCCCTCTTGCCTCGTTGCAATCCCATCGGACTTATGATATACTTTGGATATACGCTAAGGAGGTTTTATGACAACGACACTATCAATTGGGTATTGTTAAGAGCATTATGGACTGATGTTACGCACTTTTATATCATCTTTGGGTGGGTCATTGCGAGGCACGAAGCAATCTATAGTATTTGAGATTGTTTCGCTTTCTCTTCAGCAATTCTAACCCAACCTAAAAAGACATACAAGATATAAATCTGTCAAATA
>DZCE01000259.1 GCA_022736375.1 Arcobacter nitrofigilis
TAAACAATTTTGAATTACATACGACTACTAACTTTATTGATTATTCATTTACATCTTTAAAATTGTTTGATGAAAGTAAATTTGTACCTAGTTTTTCAAAGTTATTTTTAAAACAAAGTGATAACTATTATTTGATTGCCAAAGAGTCATCTAGTGCAAATTTTAATAATGGTTATATCTTTGAAAGTAATAATCTTAAAGACTTTAAAGGAACTTATTACGGTAATTTAGATACGACTACTATTGATTTGTCCAAAAAATATCGTAGTAATGAAGAAAACTTTATCGTTGATACTAATAACAGTTGTAGTTACATCAATCAAAAAAGAGTATGTTCGATTAATGAAACAGTTACTTTTGCAAAAGATGGTCGAACGATAATTGTTGATAAAGTTGAAAAGAATACTACTATAGACTACACCAAGTATAGAAGTAATAGTGAATACTACGAGGCACAAGGTTTTGACAAGTGTGAGGTAGCATCTATTTCACAATTAACTACTTGGTGGAATCATGGCCCCTATCGTGTAACGAATTTATACATTGGTGGCAATAGTAGGGGGTGTGCCAACAGTGCATTGAGCAAGAGCTATATTGAGCAAATTAAAAATATAGGATGGAAAGTAATTCCTACATGGGTAGGTCCCCAAGCTAATTGTAGAAATAATTATCACCGTATCAGTCTCACTAGTCCTTATGAAGATGGTGTAAATCAGGCTAATCTAGCCATGAACACACTTAATAGTTTAGGTTTAAATAGTTTGGATGGTAATGGTGGAGGGCTAATATATTATGATTTAGAACAATTTGATGCTCTTAATCAAGCTTGTCTAAATAGTTCACTTGAATTTATGAAAGGGTGGAGCAATACTCTAAGAGCTAACAATATCAAATCGGGTCTCTATACATCAGGTTCAACTTTGCAACATATGACATCAATTACTAGCTATATAGACAGTGTTTGGGTTGCTCATGCATTTGTGGATGCATATTATAGACCAACTGTGACGGTTGATTCAAAATATGTAGATAGTTCTTGGATGGACGATAAAATTCGTCAATATGCACTTGATTTTTATGATACATGGGGTGAGCTTAAATTAAAAATTGATGCTGATGTTATAAAAAGTAAAATTTACAATATGTCCTCTGATCAAATTAAGGGCGTACTTGACGGAGCAGGTTCATTAGTAAGCCCAAAAGAGTCTTGTT
>DZCE01000260.1 GCA_022736375.1 Arcobacter nitrofigilis
CCCCCACACTTGGAGCAAATAGTTCCATCTCACTTAGTTGATTTAATAAGTCTAGACAATTGTGGACTACATACCCATTATGCACCTGATAGTTGTGTAGATCATCTATTTCGAAGTTATAAGTAGGCTCAGGACTAGATATCCATATTCTTTTTATGTTTTCTGTATTCACGTTTGAGAGCGTTCTTTCTATCTCTTGCGCATTTGTCTCCGCAGCAAGTCTGCGTTTGAGTGCCTGTGAATGTATCTCCGCAGATAATACATACATGTGTAATGTCTCTTCTAACTGCTTCCTTATTTTGTTTACCTCTGCACTCTGTACTACAGCAGAAAGCTCCTCGAGAAGTAGGTTTGAATACTGTTCCACATTCTTTACACTCTCGCTCTTTTGCATGTTCATTATGCCAAGTGTTTCTACAAGAGTTGCTACAGAACCTAGCATCTTTTCGTGATTTTTCAGATGGTGTAAATTCTCTGTCACAACAAGCACATCTAACGGGAACTCTTGAAAGTTTTCTTCTTTTCTTCTTACCAATGTACAATCCTTGCTTTCCTTTCTTAGCAAGTTCTTGAACTTCATCAAAGTTTTCTGCAACATAAGCTGCAAGGGCAGCACCACTAGTCTTATCTTGCTCCAAATGCTCAGCTCTGTGCTCTTCAGCAGTAAGAAGTTTAAGGTTAGTGCTACTATTATTAGTTTTATTTTCATCAATATGGTGTACCTCATATCCTTCAGGTATTTCACCATTTGTGAGTTCATACACATATTGATGAAGCCAGTTTTTTCTGCTACCATCTGTACATCGGACTGTAGATTGGTAGTATCCATTAGGTTTTCTACTCCATTTGTATCCGTTAAATTCAATTGTTGTTTCCATGCTATATTCCTTGTAATAGAATCACCCTCAACTAAATCTCTAGCAAGTTTATAGGTATTACCTACAAGCACTGGATGAAATTCACTGAATCTTAGTACTTCACCACTACAAAGTTCGATATTAGTTATTGGTTTTACTCCAGTCATTCTAGCATCTTTTACCTTACAAATAACTGAACCTCGTGCACTAAATCCTATCACCTCATCCCCATCAACTATATCACCAATTAACTTATAACCAGTAGGTGTATCAACTTTAGTATCATATGGACAACAATCATCATGCTTAAGGGAGGCAACACCCCCAGCTAACGTGAGTTTACTAAGCTCTG
>DZCE01000092.1 GCA_022736375.1 Arcobacter nitrofigilis
AAATCCATCAAAGTTAAAAGTGGCATATTTTATGATGGGCAGATGTTTGATGCTTATGTATTTGTAAGTGATATTATCAAGAGTGCAAAACAATCCATAGTACTCATCGATAATTATGTTGACGAAAGTGTACTTTTGCTTTTATCAAAAAGAGCTACAAACTGTAAGGCAAATATTTATACCAAAAATATTACAAAGCAATTAGAACTTGATCTCAAAAAATACAATAGTCAATATCCAACGATAGAACTAAAAAAGTTTGATTTAGCACATGATAGATTTTTGATTATTGATGACAATGATATTTATCATATTGGTGCTAGTTTAAAAGATTTAGGCAAGAAATGGTTTGGATTTTCCAAAATGAACAAAGAAACATTTGATATAATAGGAAGGTTAAAATAGTATGAAAAAAGCATTAATTCATGATTGGTTTTCGGTGTATGCTGGAGCAGAAAAGTGTGTGGAAAGTTTTACAAACATTTGGGATGATTTTGAGGTTTACAGTCTGATAGATTTTTTGAGTGATAAAGATAGAGATACTATACTCAAAGGTAAAAAAGCAAATGTTAGCTTTGTGCAAAACCTACCAAAAGCTAAAACAAAATATAGAAATTATTTGCCGTTTTTTCCATTAGCTATTGAGCAATTTGATTTGAGCGAGTATGATGTGGTACTTTCATCTTCTCATGCAGTCGCTAAAGGGGTCTTGACTCATTCGAACCAGTTGCACATAAGTTATGTTCATACTCCTATAAGATATGCTTGGGATTTGTATCATCAATACCTAAAAGAGAGCGGCTTGGAAAGTGGCTTAAAAGGAAAATTGGCAAAATACTTTCTTCATAAAATAAGAATATGGGACAGTACAACTGCAAATCGTGCAGATCACTACATAGCTAACTCACACTACATAGCTAGACGCATTAAAAAAGTTTACGGCAAAGAAAGTGCCGTCATTTACCCTCCTGTGGATGTGGAAAAATTTGCTATAAGAAAAGACAAAGAAGAGTTCTATCTCACAGCTTCCAGAATGGTGCCTTATAAAAAAATAGACTTAATAGTAGAAGCTTTTAGCAAAACAGATAAAAAATTAGTGGTTATAGGCACTGGTCCTGATATGGAAAAAATCAAGGCAAAAGCAGGTGCAAATATAGAGCTTATGGGCTATCAAAGTGATGAAGTGATGATAGACATGATGCAAAGAGCAAAAGCATTTGTATTTGCTGCCGAAGAAGATTTTGGTATCACACCTGTGGAAGCTCAGGCTTGTGGTACGCCCGTGATATGTCTTGGTCGTGGTGGCACGAAAGAGACTGTAATAGATATGGTCACTGGTGTGCATTTTGAAAACCAAACTATTGAAAGTTTACTAGAGGCAGTAGATAAGTTTGAAGCTAATTATAGTGCTTTTGATGCCCAAAAAATTAGAGATAATGCTATGAGATTTGGTAAAGATAGATTTGAAAAAGAGATAAAAGAGTTTGTAGAAGAAAAATATGAGATATTTAAAAATGGGAGACTGTAAGATATGACAAATATTATTTTGTGTGGTGGTAGTGGTACAAGATTGTGGCCGATAAGCAGAACACTTATGCCAAAGCAGTTTGTAAAACTTTTTGAGAATAAATCATTGTTTCAATTGACAGTGGAAAGAAACTCTAAAGTATGTGATAAAAATTTAATAGTTTCAAATGCTGAACAATATTTTCTAGCTCTCGATCAGCTAGAAGAGATAGATTTTAAAAACAATGACTACCTGCTTGAACCAATTGGGCGAAATACGGCTCCAGCTATTGCGTTAGCGTGCATGGCACTAGATAGAGAAGAGATTGTACTTGTAACTCCTAGTGATCATTTAATCAAAAATGAAGAAGAATATAAAAAAGTGACACAAAGAGCCAAAGAGCTAGCTAGCCAAAACTATCTAGTAACTTTTGGTATCAAGCCTACATTTCCAGAAACAGGCTTTGGGTATATTGAATCTCACAATGAAGATGTAAAAGCTTTTCATGAAAAACCTGATTTTGATACTGCCACTAAATATCTAAAAGCTGGCAACTACTTTTGGAATAGTGGTATGTTTTGTTTTAAAGCTGGTGTCTTTTTAGATGAATTACAGAAACATTCTGCACAGATTTATGATGCATCAATACAAGCATTCAATCATGCAGATAAAGAAAATATTGTGCGAATCAAACACGAAGATATGCTAGAAATCAAAGATGATAGTATAGATTATGCTGTGATGGAAAAATCCAATATTGTAAAAGTTGTTTATAGTGATATAGACTGGTCTGATGTAGGAAGCTTTGATGCACTTTATGATGAGCTTCCAAAAGATTTAAATGGAAATACTCTAAACTCAAATCATATTAGCATAGATAGTAAAAACAATCTTATTTATGGGAATGAACGGCGTATTGCAACCGTTGATATCGAAGATTGTATCATAATAGATACAGGTGATGCACTACTTATATCCAAAAAAGGCTCAAGCCAAAAAGTAAAAAATGTAGTAGCAGAGCTGAAGGGGCTAAACTCCCAACTTCACCATATCCACCTCACTGCAAGTAGACCATGGGGAACTTATACTGTGCTTGAAGATACCCCTGGTTACAAGATAAAAAGGATAGAAGTCAAGCCAGGCAAAAGATTGTCGCTTCAAAAACATTTTCATAGAAATGAGCATTGGATTGTAGTTAGTGGAACAGCCACAGTGACGGTTGGCAATGAAAAGAGATTGGTGAGACCAAATGAGAGTACCTATATCAAGATGGGAGAAGTACACAGACTAGAAAATGAAGGCAAAATCCCAGTCGTTCTCATAGAGGCACAAGTGGGTGAATATACAGGTGAAGACGATATAGTCAGGATAGATGATGATTTCAAGAGAAACTAAAATACAAAAAGGGCAACATATGCAAACAATGATCGAAACAAAAAGCAAAACAAAACAAATTATAAATAGGATATTTGATATTATTTTTTCAGCAATAATACTTATATTGCTATTCCCTATTTTTTTGATTATAGCAATCCTTATTAAAATTAAATCTCCAAAAGGAAAAGTTTTTTTTACTCAAAATAGATTAGGACTAAATGGTAAACTATTTAAAGTATACAAATTCAGAACGATGATACCTGACGCTGAAAAAGTCCTTGAAAAATTATTACAAACTGATACACAAATAAGAGAAGAGTATCTTATATATAGAAAACTCAAAACAGATCCAAGAATCATACCTCTTATTGGAGATTTTTTACGAAGAAGTAGTCTCGATGAACTACCACAGTTCTTCAATGTATTAACAGGGGATATGTCTATAGTGGGACCTAGACCATATATAGAAAATGAATTTTTTAAGCATCCACAATCAAGTATTACTTCTATCACTTCAGTAAAACCAGGTATAACAGGGCTATGGCAAGTCACAGAAAGAAATACAACAACATTTAATGGTCGCGTAGAAACAGATCTTGAATACATACAACAAAAAACATTTGTAGGTGATATAAAAATCATTTGTCAAACCGTATTAGTTATGGTATTTAGGAAGGGTGCATATTAATTTTTCATAATTAATAAAGAGGATTATAAATAAAATATTTATTTCTGTAAAAAATATATGATTACTTTCTGCATGTGATATAATTCAACAATATAAAAAGTGAGAAATTAGGAGGTAGCATTATGAGTGGAGGTATAATGGTCTTCGCACCGCATCCTGACGATGATGTCATCGTTGCAGCAGGAGTAACTTCTGCTGCTAAGCAAAGGGGCGAAGATGTCACTGTTGTCTATATGACAAATGGTGATTTTAATAGTATCTCTGCTGGAAATATTCGCCAAACTGAAGCTGTAAATGCTCAAGTAAATTATCTTGGTTTAGCAGAAAATAATCTGATATTTTTAGGTTATCCTGATGGTGGATTAAATTCCATTTATCGAGATTATCCTAATGCAACAGATGTGTTTCTTGATGCACCAAGTGGTGCGACAGCCACATATGCCAACAGGGGTCTTGGTAGCACGGATTACCACAACTATATTTATGGTACTCACGCTGACTATAATGGATATAATATCACAAATGATGTAAAAAATATTATTATGACTCAGCGTCCTGAACATATTATTACAACAGCATATTTTGATGAGCATAGTGATCATTCTACCACTTATCAGATAGTAATGGATGCTGTGCGTGCTGTTATTGCTATAGATCCTACATATGCACCTATTATTGACCTATCATTGGTGCATTTTGATAATAACTTATGGCCAAATGATGCAGACCCGCAAAGTTATACTACTGAACCACCAAACTTTATAGGCACTGGTGTTCGTTGGGCAGATCGTGAGAGTCTAGATGTATCTTTATCTATGCAATCTACTTTGCTATCCGCAAATCCAAAATATTTAGCTCTTCAAGCTCACGCAAGTCAAGTTCAATCTGGCTATATATATGATTTTCTTCATAAAGATGAGTTTTTTTGGTCATTTAATCTAAATGGTACCAACTTACCACCTCGCGTTGATGCAGGGCTTGATAGAATAGTGGCTCAAGGAAGCACGATAACGCTTGATGGCTCACAAAGTATTGATCCAGATAGTAGTATTTTGAATTACCATTGGAGACAAGTGAGTGGATTAGCGGTAACACTTCTAAACGCTACAACTGCTACACCTAGTTTTATAGTGCCACAAGATATGCCAAATGGAACTATTGTCTCATTTGAACTAATAGTTGATGATGGTACTTTTGATACTTTGGCAGATTATACCTCGGTGTACATTCTTACGCCATACAATATAGCCACTTTAGCAACAGTAACAGTGTCATCAGAAAATATTAGTACCTCTCAACAAGCAATAAAAGCGATTGACGGCATTATAGACGGCTATCCGAATAATTACTCCGCTGAATGGGCAACGACTGGTCAGGGGGCTGGTGCATGGATAAAACTTAATTGGAGTTCTGCATATACAGTTTCTAAAGTAGTACTGCATGACCGTCCAAATTTAAGTGACCAAATAACTAGTGCTACACTAACATTTAGTGATGGTACGACTAAATCAGTTGGAGTATTGGATAATAGTGGTTTGAGTACAACTATTAACATAGATAATATTATAACAAGAAGTCTTCAGGTCACTGTGAATACTGTAAGTGG
This sequence comes from Arcobacter nitrofigilis, assembly GCA_022736375.1. GTDB lineage: Bacteria > Campylobacterota > Campylobacteria > Campylobacterales > Sulfurovaceae > BN30871. Next base: position 5,179 of record DZCE01000092.1, read on the forward strand.
CACAACATACAATGTGGGATTATCAGAGCTCGAAATTATAGCTATTCCTTATATTGGCACTACCGATACCAATATAGCTTCATTAGCGACAGTAACAGCGTCATCAGAAAATATTAGTACCTCTCAACAAGCAATAAAAGCGATTGACGGCATT
>DZCE01000023.1:0-15205 GCA_022736375.1 Arcobacter nitrofigilis
GATGTGTTCGAAAGCTACTAAAATCACGGTACAGTTGCTTGCTGATTTGTGCTTCAAATGTAGCTGACTTTTCTTTTAGCTTTAGTGGAATATCTTGTGAGATACTCTCATAGCTGATGAGTAGATGTAGTATCCTGAACTCTTCATATGTGATATTAAACAAGCTAAATTTTTCATAAGCCGTCTTTTTGTCAATATAAAATCTAAGTTCATCAAAGTTTGAGATGATGATGTATCTACTATTTGCATTTTCATTGTGATATTCAAATGCTTGTGCTTCTATACGGTCAAGATTTTTGGTGTCTTGTGCTTTTAACTCTATGACTCCTACGACTTTGCCATCAACAAAAATACCAGCATCGGCTTTTTTGCTATTTGTTTCATTTTTCTGTTCACGGTCAAGGTTATAATTGCTTGGATTAGTTACTTTTCTGGTATACCCTAGACACTCCTCAAATATATCGTGCAAAAATCCATCTTGATAAATCTCTTCATTGAAATCTCTAATAGCATCTATTTTGGCTTTGTAGAGCTGGAAATTAGCCCATCTGGTGGCGACTAAGCCCTCGTCTATGGTAGCAGAATTTAAAACTGATTTTTGAAAGATGGGCATATAAAACCTTGGTTTGATTTTAGATATTATACCCACATAGCATTAAAAAATATTAGCTAATATTTTCAAATATCACACCGTCTTTGGCATCAAATTCTACTTTATTCCCCGCACCTATCTTGTCTTCTAGTATAAGCTCGGCTAGTCTATCTTCTACTATCTCATACAATGCTCTCTTAAGAGGTCTAGCACCATACACAGGGTCAAATCCAGCTTCGGCAATAAACGCTTCAGCGGCTGGCGTGAGTGATATTTCTATCTCTTTTGATTGAAGTTTTTTGGCAATTCCATCAAATAATATATCCACAATCCCTGTAATCGCTTCGATTCCAAGAGGATTAAAAATCACAATATCATCAAGTCTATTTAAAAATTCTGGCTTAAAATAGTTTTTTAGCTCATTGTTTACAGCACTTTCTCTCTGTGCTTTATCTGTGATTGTCATAATCTTATCACTAGCTATATTTGATGTCATAATGATGATTGTATTTTTGAAATCCACCGTCACACCCTTATTATCAGTAAGCCGTCCATCATCAAGGACTTGCAAAAGAGTATTAAATACATCAGGATGAGCTTTTTCTATCTCATCAAAAAGCACTACACTGTATGGCTTTCTTCTAACTGCTTCTGTGAGCTGACCTCCCTCATCATATCCTACATAGCCAGGAGGTGCACCGACTAGACGGCTAGCTGCGTGTTTCTCCATATATTCACTCATATCAATACGAATAAGCGATTTTTCGCTATCAAATAGAAATTTTGCTAATGTTTTGGCTACTTGAGTTTTTCCTACCCCAGTAGGTCCGAGGAACATAAAGCTACCTATTGGGCGGTTAGTGTCGCTAAGCCCTGCTTTGTTTCTCTTGATTGCTCTAGCAACAGCTTTCAGGGCTTCCTCTTGTCCTACGACTTCTTCTTTTAGTACATTTTCTATATTTAAAATCTTATCTTTGTCGCTTTGTAGCATTTTATTTACAGCTATTCCTGTCCACCTGCTAACTATACTTGCAATCATCTCTTCATCAACTGAATTTTTTAGCAAAACTCCTTCAGACTTCATTCTTTCCCATTTAGCCTCAAGTTCATCTAATTTTTGCTTGGCTGCTGGAATCTGACCGTATTCTATCTCGGCAGCTTTAGTGAAGTCGCCTTCTCTTTTTACCATTTCTGCTTTTGCTTTTAATGCTTCAATTTCTGTTTTTATTTGTGATATATCGTTAAATACATTTTTCTCTAGCTCAAACTGGTTTTGAAGCCCTACTCTTTTTTCCTCAAGGTCTGCTATCTCCTTTTCTATCTCATCGAGTCGTTTTTGATTTTTATTGCCATCTTCCATTTTTAGAGCTTCTTTTTCTACTTGCAGGGTTGAAAGCTCTCTTTTGGTCTTGGATAGCTCATGAGGCTCACTTTCTATTTGCATTTTTAACTCTGCTGCTGCTTCATCTATAAGGTCAATAGCTTTATCTGGCAAAAACCTATCTGTGATATATCTATCACTCAGTTTTGCAGCTGCTACGAGTGCTGAGTCTGTGATATTTACATTATGATGCGTTTCTAACCTCTCTTTAATCCCTCTAAGAATTTGTAAAGCCTCATTTATACTAGGTTCATCCACTTTTACGGGTTGAAAACGGCGTTGTAATGCCATATCTTTTTCGAAATATTTTCTATACTCCTTGAGAGTAGTAGCCCCTACTGTTCGAAGCTCCCCTCTAGCAAGGGCTGGTTTTAGGATATTTGCAGCGTCCATCGAGCCCTCACTAGCTCCTGCTCCAACAATAGTGTGAATCTCATCAATGAATAGTATGATATTGCCAGCCTTTTTCACTTCATCAACAACAGCTTTTAGTCTATCTTCAAACTCGCCACGATACTTGGCTCCTGCTATCAGACGACTCATATCTAGGGCTATGACTCTCATTTTTTGTAGGCTTAGTGGCACTTCTTTGTTTACGATTCTTTGAGCTAATCCTTCGACAATGGCAGTTTTTCCAGTTCCTGGCTCACCCAAAAGGATAGGATTGTTTTTTGTTTTTCGTATTAATATCTGCATAGTTCTTTGAATCTCTTCATCTCTACCAATGACAGGGTCAAGCTTACCATCAATAGCTTTTTGATTGAGATCATCTCCGTACTGTGCTAAAGCTTCAAGGGTCTCATCTCCACTTTGAGATTCTATGTTTTGTCCACCTCTGATGGACTCTAGAGTCTTTTTAAATTCCATTATATCTACATATTTGCCGATGCTTTCTTTTATAAATGTTTCATTTAGATTTGCAAGAAGATAGGTATCAACTGCCAAAAATTTATCTCCACTTGCACTCATCATGCCCTCTGCAAGTTCCAGTGAAGATACAAGAACTCTAGATAAGCGTATACTTTCTTTTGTGACGGTAGAAACGGCTGGTAATTTTGATGCTATACTTTTTACTTCAAGCTCAAGAGCTGATTTATCAATATTCATCTTATTTAATGCTTGTAGTAGTATCGAACCACTATTTGTGAGTAACGCCCACACGAGATGAATAGGCATAACTTCTTGATTCTTATTATGCAGTGATAATGATACTGCTGACTCTATGGTAGCACTCATTTGATTTGTTAATTTTTCTAAAATACTCATAATAATTCCTTCTATTTGATTGATTTTCTATTTTCAGGCAAAGCCAAAAAATAGGTCTTCAGCAGACAGCTCTCACGACTAGTCGCTATAGACAGGATTATTATAACACCTTTAGTCACTTCTTGTCAAGTTTATTAAATACTTTTATTTAGTCTCTTAGTGCATCAGCAATTAATTCAAGTGGATTTTTAAATATCGTCTCTACTCCAGCATCATTCATAGCCTCGCTAAGCTGGACTCTACACGCACTACATTCAGCACTTACATATTTTGCTTTAGTTTCATTTATCATGGCTGCTTTTGGTTTTCCAGCAAGCTCGGCTAGATGAAATTTCTCTGTTTGCATAGTCACACCACCAAATCCACAACAACGATTAGGGTCACTCATCTCCACCATTGGATAGTTTGGTGAAAGCAGATTTCTAGGCTCTTGATAGATGCCTTGTACTTTTCGTGCATGACATGGATCATGATAAGTTACAAGGTCGTCTATTCTTTTGCCTTTTGTAGCCAATATACTCTTTAATTCAGTATTATCGTGTAGCCACGCTGTTGCCATATGAATTTTTGGTAACATTTTCTTTATTCTAGGGACTAATTCATTATGAGCATGGTTCTCACAAAACACTACCCAATCATGCTTTATCATCGCACTACAAGTAGCCTCTGGGATTATGATAGCATCCACATTATCGATAAATGTCTCAAAATAGTCTACATTTTTACGAATCAGATACTCCACGCTACTCGTATCGCCAGTAAAATAAGCTGGTGCTCCACAACAGAGCTGTTTTTTTGGTATAGTGGTTTCAATATTTAGATATTTTAGTATCTCAATCAAACTATCTCCAATAGTTGTATAGTTATAATTTGCTAAGCATCCTATAAAAACTGCCACTTTCCCAGTAGAGTGATTGACTTTTATCTCTTCTGGATAGCTATTAAGGAAACTTCTCTTCGCCATTGAAGGCAAAAGTCTTCCTTTTTTAACGAGTGGTAATGCAAATTTAGCTCTCTCTCCACGACCATCAATATCTTTACTTAATGCACATGTTTTGAACATATATCCCATTTTCATGACCAAATCCATAATAAATCGGTGTCTAAGCAAAAAGAAAAAGCCTCGCTTAAACCATGATATTCCAAACTTATCTGCAATATCCGCCCTAACCTCTTCTATTACCATATCCGTGGCTAATGAATTTGGACATACATCCACGCAATTAGTACACAAAAAACAGCTCTCAAAGATATTCTTTGCATTTTCATCAAGCTCCAAATCACCTCTCTGGTAAGAACCTAGCAAATCAATAAAGCCTCTAGGGCTTGTTACTTCATCTGGATTTATCTGATGGATTGTGCAAACTGGGATGCATTTCCCACACTTTACACAATCATCGCTAGTGGCACTAAAGTTAAAAATTTCTTTTGCTTCCATGTAATATTATACCGTTTTTGAAAAGCTTTTTTTAGAGCCACTATATTTAGCCATATACGCATCAAATGGCATTGCTATATTTCGTATCAACATTGCTCCTGTTTTGTTTGCATTTATTTTAAAATTGCTCATCTCTAGTAAACCAGCTTCTCTGAATTCGTTTAATTCGCTAAGGGCATCTGCAAAATAATCTTTGAAAATTATATTATGCTCACTCTCTATTCTGCTTATATCAATAGAGAAATTTGCCATAAGCTCCATTATAACAGCTTTTCTCAAAAAATCATCATCATTTAGATACACCCCTCGCTCAAAAGGCAATTTACCACTATCTATTGCTTTTTCGTATTCGCTCATATCTTTTGTATTTTGAGCATAGTATCTGCTACCCTCGCCTATACTTGTAAGCCCTATGCCTATCAGATTTGCTCCACCTTTTGTAGTATAGCCTTGGAAATTACGGTGTAATTCGCCTTTTGCAATGGCTGTAAAAAGTTCATCGTCTGGCTTTGCAAAGTGGTCCATACCTACCATTTTATATCCATTTTTCTCAAAAAAATCAATGCTATATTTAAAAATATGAAGTTTTGTTTCAGGACTTGGCAAAGTAGTCTCATCAAATTTACGCATAGTTTTTTTAAGCCATGGTACATGAGCATAGTTAAACAACGCTAATCTATCTGGATTTAGAGAAAAAGATAAATCAAGAGTCTTTTTAAAGCTATCAAATGTTTGATATGGCAAACCATAAATCAAATCAACATTTATAGAGTTTATCCCATATCTTCGTGCTAAATCAACGGCACTTTTGGTTAATTCATATGGCTGAACACGATGTATCTCTTCTTGGACTTTTGGATCAAAATCTTGTACGCCAAAACTAATACGATTAAAACCATGTTTTTTAAAAACTATCATCTGCTCTTCGTTAAAATACCTTGGGTCAATTTCACAGCTAATCTCAGCCTCATTGCTCCAATTTGGAAACTTTGATTTTATATAACTTACTATCTCATCAAGGCTACCAGCACTATAATATGTGGGAGTTCCACCACCAAAGTGAAACTGAATGACCTCTCTAGATGTATCTAAATGAAGAGCCAATATATCTATCTCTTTTTTGAGATAATCTACATATGCTAGTAATTTATCCTCTTTTGATGTAAATACAACATTACACCCACAAAAATAACATGCACTTCTGCAAAATGGGAGATGAACATAGAGTGATAACTGATCAGTAGATGGAGTTTCTAATAGCTTTATGTATTGCTCATACTTAAAGTCATCATTAAACTCTAGTGCCGTAGGATAGCTTGTATATCTAGGACCAGCCTTAGAATATCTACCAAACTTTTCAAAATCTATATCGCTCACTACTATTTCCCTTATTTACTATCTCTATGATTATCTAGCCAAACCATAATGCCTTTTTGCATATGAAGTCTATTTTCTGCTTCCAAAAATACAACCTCTTCATGCTTCTCGAATGTCTCTTCACTAACCTCATAGCCTCTATATGCTGGCAAGCAATGCATAAACACAGCAGACTTATTTGCTAAACTCATCATCTCTTCATCTACCTTATACCCATTAAAAGCTTTAATTTTGCTATCTTTTTCACTTTCTTGTCCCATGGATATCCATGTGTCAGTTATAACCACATCGGCTCCACTTACGGCTTCAGTTGGGTCATTGGATATTAATATCTTTGCTCCACTCTCTTTTGCAAAATTTAAAGCATCATTAATTATCGCTTGATCACACTCATAGCCTTTTGGGGTAGCAATACGAATTTCAAGTCCAAGTTTTGATGCCAGCATAAGCCATGAATGAGCTATATTATTACCATCTCCAATATATGAAACCACAGGATTGTTTATGCCAAGTTCAAGCATAGTGAAATAATCAGTCATAATTTGTACAGGATGATACTCATTGCTCAGTCCATTAATTACTGGAACACGAGAGTATCTACTAAACTCATCGAGGCGACTCTGCTCAAAAGTTCGTATCATTACCATATCTACCATTCTAGATATGACTCTAGCGGTATCTTTCATGGGTTCACCACGACCTAGCTGTATATCATTGTTTGACAAAAATAGTCCAACTCCACCAAGCTGATATATACCAGTCTCAAAGCTAACCCTTGTGCGAGTTGAGCTTTTTTCAAATATCATACCTAAAGTTTGATGCTCCAAATATGGTACAAACTCTTTTTTTTTAGTTTGTACTTTTATTTTTTGTGCCAAAGATATCATCTCTAGTAGCTCATCTTTGGTAAAGTCTTTTATTGTCAAAAAATGTCTCATCTATCCGTCCCTTGTGGAATAAAGAGAATATTGTACCATAAAGGTGGTAAAACATTTGATACAAATTTTTATTTGTTATCACTTCCTTGCTTTGTAAATTTTAAAAACAATATAGGAAGCACCACGAGTGTCAATAATGTCGAGCTAACAAGCCCACTAATTACAACAATAGCTAGTGGTTTTTGAATCTCAGAACCAACGCCAGATGAGAGTAATAGTGGAACAAGCCCAAGCATGGTAATAAGAGCTGTCATTAGTACAGGTCTAAGTCTTTTGGTTGACCCTTCTACTACTGAATCATATACGCTCTCTCCTCTGCTTAGTAGCTCATTGAAATAATTCACCAAAACTACTCCATTTAAAACTGCAATCCCTAGCAAGGCAATAAAACCTACCATCGCAGGCACACTTAGGTATTCACCACTAAAATATAGTCCCAAAAATCCACCTATTAACGCCAATGGGACATTGATAAGCACAACTCCAGCTTGTCTGAGTGACCCAAATGAGAAGAAAAGCAGTATAAATATAAGGGCTAACGCGATTGGCAATATAAAGCTTAGTTTCGCAGTGGCTCTTTGCTGGTTTTCGAACTCTCCTCCGTATGCGAGATAATATCCAGCTGGGAGCTTGACTTTTTGCTCTATTGCCATTCTAGCTTCATCTACAAAGCCGACCAAATCTCTACCTTCGATATTAGTTTGCACTACACTCTTGCGATATCCATTTTCATGCTCTATCCCAACAGCTCCTGTCGTAGAGACAAATGATACTAGTGTGGAGAGTGGCACAGTTTGGTTGTTTGACAATGGGTATCTTAGGTTTTGTATTTTTTGCAATGAATTAGCAAACTCACTATCGCCTTTAACAACTATACCAATGCGTCGCATCTCTTCTTGGATAAGACCTCCGTTTTCTCCACTTACCATTGATTTGATAAAGCTTCCTAGCTCTTCTTGTGTGACACCATAATTTCCCATCATTTCACGATTAAAGTGAATTTCGAAATATTCAACGCCATCATTCGCTTTTTTATAGACATCACTACTGCCTTTTATTCCCTCTAGTACTGTTTTGATGTTGATTGCTACTTTTTCGATTTCGGCATTATTGCTACCAAAAATATCTATTGCCAAATCCCCTCTTACACCTGTGAGCATTTCAGACACTCTCATCTCTATTGGTTGGGTAAAACTATAATTAAGACCCTTAAAACCATCAAGCACTTCACGAATTTTGCTCGTAACAAACTCTTTATTTGGTTCACGCCATTGCTCTTTTGGTTTCAGACGCAAAAATGTATCTGTATCATTTAGATTCATAGGGTCAAGACCTAATTCATCACTACCGCTTCTTGCGATGATGTCTTGTATCTCTGGGACTTTTGCCAATAGCTCTTTTTGGACTATCAGATTAAGTCTTTTGCTCTCATCAAGCGAATTTGATGGAGGAGTTTCTATACCTACAATTATACTTCCCTCATCCATAGTTGGCATAAATGATTTACCAGTGATAAATGCAAAGTATAGAGAAATAATAAATGCTATAACAACGCTAATAATAACTTTATTGGAATTTTTAATTGCAAAAACCAAAGATGGTCTATAAGCATGATTTAGTTTTTTCATCAGCCATGGCTCTTTGTCCTCTTTTTTACTAAGTACAAAAGATGTCAATATGGGAATAAATGTCAATGATAATATCAGTGAGCTAACAAGAGCAAACACGATACTTAGTGCAACAGGCACAAACAGCTTGCCTTCCAGTCCCTCAAGCGTCAAAAGTGGCAAAAAGACTATAATAATAATCAATACACCAGTAATAATAGATGGTGCCATCTCTATTGCTGCACGATAAATTATTCTCACCTTTTCTGCATTTTTATTTTTTTTCTCACCAAGTTCAGCTGTGATATGTTCTACCATAACTACTGCCGAATCCACAAGTATCCCAATCGCAATAGCAAGACCGCCTAGGCTCATCAGATTTGCACTTAATCCAAAATATCTCATCGCCAAAAAGCTCATCATAAGTGCAAATGGCAATATAAGAGCTACACTAAATGCTGATGCTATATTTCCAAGCATCACAAGAAGTATGATTATGATCAATACAACAGCTTCCATGAGTGCTTTTTTTACACTACTGGTTGCTAGATTTACAAGCTCACTTCTGTCATAAAATATATCAATCTTTGTTCCATATGGCAAAGTCTGCTCGATTTTAACTAGCTCTGCTTTTACATCTTTTATGGTAATAGCTGTATTTGCACCCTTTAGACCCATCACAAGTCCCTCTACTGCTTCGCCTTGTCCATTTTTAGTTACAAATCCTGCACGATTTAGATATCCAAACTCTACTTTTGCAATATCTCTTATTTTGATAATTTTACCAGCAATACTAGCCACCTGTACAGAGCCTATATCATCAAGTGTTTGTAGCTTTCCAACACTTCGCACAAGCACACTCTCTCCGCCTTGAGTTACCCTGCCTATGCCATCATTTTGGTTATTTTGTCTAAGAGCATTGAGTAGCTGTGCATAAGATACACCAAGAGCCTCCATGCTACTCAAATTTGGTGTGACTTGATATGTTTTAACCTCTCCACCAAGTGCATTAACATCAGCTACTCCACTAATTGCACGGATTTTAGGAGCAATCGTCCAGTCTAGTAGCGTTCTTTTTTCACTGAGACTTAATGTATCAGACTCAATAGTAAACATCAAAATATCACCAAGTGGCGTAGAGATTGGTGCAACACCACCAGATATATTGGCTGGTAAATCGCCCATAATACCGCTTAATTTTTCTGTGACTTGACTTCTCGCCCAATAAATATCTGTGCCATCTTCAAAATCGATAGTAACATCACACAATCCATATTTAGATAGTGAACGCATAGTAGTTTTCTTTGGTATTCCAGACATTTGTGCCTCTATCGGAATAACAATACGGCTCTCAACCTCTTCTGGTGTCATACCGTCACTTTTCATAATTATCTTGACTTGAGTTGGCGATATTTCTGGAAATGCATCTACTGGCAACTCATTATATGCCTTTACACCAAATCCAAAAATGACCAAAAACAGTATAGAGAAAAAGAGTCTTTGCGAAAGTGCAAAAGCAATAAATTTATTAATCACTGCTACCCTCCATAATAGTTTTAAGCACTACAACTCCATTGGTTGCTATAGGTGCATTTAACTCGTCTGTACTTTGCACATAAAAATATTCACTATCACTACTCAAAGCGTCTATTGGCAAGGCTTTAAACCCACCTTGTTTTTTGACAAAGACAATACTGTTTTTAGTTCCAATACTAACAGCATTTTTAGGTATTTTTAGTATATTCATGGTTGCCTTGGATACTTTAAGAGTGGCTTTTTGTCCTGCAATCATAGGTATGTCGCTAGGCACACTAAATCTAACTCCGATAGATTGATTTGCTCCATTGAGTATTGATGATTTTTGCAATACTTTTGAGTTAAATTTCTTTGAATTAAACTCAACTATCACGCTATCTCCAACACTTATCATTCCCGCAGCTTCTTCACTGATTTCACTATCTATCCACACTGCACCTTTACCTTGTATCATAAATAATGGTGCAAGCATAGAAAAACTCATACCGTTTGTAGCATTCATATCTGTTATCGCACCACTGATTGTGCTTCTGATTTCAAATGAAGGCTCGATTGATGAGCTATTTACAATCCTAGATATTGTACTACTACTTGCACCATAGCTCTTAAGAAGGCTTTTGGCGATATTAGCTTCAGCATTTTTGATTGCCAAATCACTGTTTGCCATTACACACTCTTTTTTTGCCACAATTCCTTCAGAACAAAGAATATTTTTATTATTTGCAAGAACCCTTTGTGAGCTTGTTGATATAGTTGCACTTAGAAGTTGCTGCTGTGCAGCGAGCCATTCTGGAGATGACGCAGTGGCTAGCAGTTGCCCTTTGGATACATTTTCGTACTTTTGCACTAATAAATTTTTGATAGTTACATTCATCGGTACAGAAATAGTATCTCTTGATTGTGGAGGCGATGCTACCATCCCCACAAAACTACCTAATGGCATCTCACTTACCAAAGATGGTACAGCAGTAGTAATCTGCCAACGGTTCTCGTCTTTTACGCTCATCTGTACATCTATACCAGCAATTTTGGCTGTTTTTGGTGCAATCCCAGGCTTTGATTCAGCTACACTAGGCTTACTTGTGGTAAAAAAGTATCCAGCGACTAGCAACACAAATACGCCTATTCCTATTGTTATATTTTTCATATTTTTCATATTTTTCATTTTTTCCCTCTTATTTCCAGTATATTGTATAAATCAAATAGCGTTGTATAGTATTTTTTTTCTGTATCATATAGGTCATTTTCCAAAGCATATAGCTTTTGTTTTGCAATTAGATATTCTACTGCCGAGCTCTCTGCGTAGTCATAACTCTTTTTGGAAAGTGGCAATAGACTATTGCGATAATATTTAATATTTTCACTCAATCTAACAAATTTCTGATGAGCAATCTTCAATTCATAAAGCATAGATGTGACCTGCTCCATATTTTGTTTCATTTTGTATTTCCACGCCGATTCTAGCTCACTATTTTGATACATCAAAGAGCTTTTTTGGTATTCTCTTTTTTTGCTACTAAACTCCAGAGGCATCGAAATACCTACGCCATATTTCTCTTGAGTTAATTCCGATATATAATACGACGACAAATCAACCGAGTTAAAACTATTAGAAGATTTGGCTATATATAGCTTATTTGAGTCACTCTTTTTCTTGTTCGCCTCACTTGAGAGGGCAAACAAATCATCTCCAAGCTCAAATTTACCTTTGATTTTAAAAGTATCGCTACATAGTAGTTTTGAGCCACTATCAAATGAACCCATCTGCAATACAAGATCCATAGAAGTCTGCTCTTTTGCTCTTTTTTCTTCTAGGAGTCTTGTCTGTTCAGACATCTCCATATCAAGTTGCATTAATTCTAATTTTGATATTTCGCCATACCTGTATGCTTTTCTTTTTTTATTATATAGTTTCACAAAATCACTATATTCGCTCCTAAAAAGATTGTAATTTTTCGTATCCAAGCACGACTGATGATACATATTTGAAGCTCTATTGCTCTGCTCTATTAGCCGTTTTGAATCTTCTAATATCACGGCTTCATTTGCCAGATTACCAGCTCTTTTTTCTAGATCTCTTGAGTTTCCGACAGCCACACTCTTGGATAAACTTACTTGATACTCCATTCCATCTTTTTCATAGTTTGGTTTTGCCTTATTTGCTCCCAAACCAAGTACAAATGGTTCGCTAGCAACATTAAATGAATTAATACTATCAAGCGACTTTTTTTTGTACTCTAATGATTTGCTAAGCTCACTGCTAGACTCAACATTATTAATTATATCACTTAGTGAATAATTGCCACTATATACTATTTGTACTGATAATCCCAGCACAAATAGTATATTCTTTGTTTTTTTTATATTCATAAATTCTCATTTTTATTATATTCTTGTTTGTGTTATATGCTTATTTGTATTTGAAAAAAGAGAGATTATACTATTGGTGGTTTTATCTGCTTTGGTTTTAAATTGTACGACAATGTGTTTCTAGAAGTTGTTGTGCGTGTCATTGTTGTCATAGTCTCAAAAAATGATTCATCAGAAGAGATAGCATCAGCATGGAGTGAATGATGAAGACTATTTTTGCTAGTTTCACACTGTATGTCGCCATGTAGTGTAGTCGTGGTATTTGAGAGTGTACTTTTAGTAGGCTCAAAGTGGTTAATAAACAAATCATGAGCAGAAGCAAATGAGATTATAACAATAAGTATAATTAAAATTTTACTTCTCATAACCCATAACTCCTTTTTAATTAAGAGTATATTACACTTATATACCTTAAATAAATATTAATTAATAAGATTTATCCTTTGGCTGCTTTTCCTAAATCCCACATTGGCATAAAAATACCTAGTGCCATTAATAAAACTAGTATTGCTATAAAAAACATCATAATAGGCTCTATATATGAGCTAAGATTGTCTATTATATCTTGAAACTTCATATCATAATACTCAGTTACTTTATCAAGCATAGCATCAAGCTGTCCACTAGCTTCCCCTGCTCTTATCATTTGCAATAGCATATTTTCAAACAATTCAGTTTGTGCAAACGAATCAGAAATTCCAACACCTCTTCCGATATTCACATTAACCATTTCAAGTTTTTGTTTCATATAGCTATTCTCGACCATTCCAACAGCAGTATCTAGTGCTTCTGAAACAGGTATACCAGATTTTATCAGCTCACCAAGAACTAAAGTATATTTATGCATTGTAGATAGAAATACGACTTTATTAATCAGATAAAAGTTTTTATTTATTAGCATTTTATCTATTGAAAGTTTAAACTCACTATTATTTTTATAAAAATATTTTAATGCGATTACCATTATTGCCATTACTATTAAAATTAAAATACCATAATTACTAAAAGCGTTTTCTAGAGCCAATAATATTCGTGTCGGTAAAGGTAATTCTGTTTTAAATTGGGCAAAAATTTCTTTAAATTTTGGAACAACCACTACAATAAGTATTGTAAAAGCAACACCCATCGCTCCAAGTGTAATCAGTGGAGCCCTAATTGCTTTTTTGAATCTAGCTATATTGTTTCTAACATTTTCAAGAATACCTGCAAGCTTAGCAAAAGAGTTTGAAATACTACCAGTTCTCTCACCAAGTTTTGCCATAGCTAATGTCACATGACCAAAATCTTCTCTGTATGGTTCCATGGCTTCAGACAAGCTTTTCCCAGCATCAATACTAGTGCTAATATCCCCATATATACTGGATAATCTTTTATTATGTGAATTTGCAGATACATCAGCAAATGTATCATTAATAGGAATACCAGCATCAGTCATAACTGCAATTTGTCGTATTGTAGAAATTTTGTCAATAGCATTTATCTTACCCTTGAATATCTTGTTTGTAAAGGAAAACATATCTTTCAATACAACATCTAAAGGAGGTGATGTTTTTTCTATCTTTGATATTATTGCTGTTTTATATCTTCTGGCCACTATTGATTTTGCTACAAATTTACTTTCAGCCTCAACTAATTCAATATTTTTCTTACCTCTTACAATATATACTACATTAAAATAATTCATTTAAAGCCTCGCCACACGATATATTTCATCAATTGTAGTTTTACCATCAATTGCTTTTATTATTCCATCTTCAAACATTGTTACAAATCCTTCGCTAATCGCCTGCACTGTTAGTTGCTCTTTGGATGCATTAGATGCAATCATTCTAGAAATCTCTTCGCTAACAGTTAAAACTTCAGATATCATCTCTCTACCTTGATAGCCTGACATTCCACACTCCTTGCATCCAGCACCCTTATGAAAAATAGGTCTAGCTGAATATTTTTTCAAGTATGGTTCTATTTCATTAAGAATATGTTCTGGTAATTCAATATTTGTTTTGCAATCTGGACATATTTTTCTTACCAGCCTTTGGGCTTGGATACAAACCAATGCACCACTCACAAGATATGTTTCAATACCCATATCTAATATTCTTGATATTGCACTAATTGAATCATTTGTGTGCAAAGTGGATAACACTAGGTGTCCAGTTAGGGCTGCTTGAACTGCTATTCTTAATGTCTCACTATCCCTAATCTCACCTATCATTATTTTATCTGGATCTTGACGCAAAATTGATCTTAGAGCGTCTGCGAAACCAAGTCCAGCTTTAGCGTTAACCTGCACTTGTTGTATACCACTCATTTGATACTCTACTGGATCTTCAACTGTAATAATTTTATCATGAACATCACGAATTGCATTAATAGCTCCATACAATGTGGTTGTCTTACCACTACCAGTAGGCCCCGTGACCAATACTATCCCATACGGAACCTTTATGGCTTCACTAAAACGATCCAAAGATTGCTTACTCATTCCAGACTCATCAAGCCTAATCATTACTTTACTTTTATCTAAGATTCTAAGAACAATAGATTCTCCAAACATTGTAGGTAATGTTGAAGCCCTAAAATCAAATGGCTTACCAGCAACAGTTGCCGAAAATCTACCATCTTGTGGCTTTCTCTTTTCAGCTATATCAAGATTGGCAAGCAACTTCATCCTAGAAGATAATGGAGCGAACATATCTT
>DZCE01000023.1:15305-23449 GCA_022736375.1 Arcobacter nitrofigilis
TAAACTACATATATCATTAATGCTAATTTTTCCAAGTCTAACTTTGTCTGCTAAAAACCGTTCAAGTACAACTTTATCTAGCATATTTTTTTCTATTAATAAGGATATGGTAACTTTTTTTGCTTTACCTGTCCTAATAAGATCAACCATCTTCTCTTTTTCTAGAATTTTATCCTCAAGCAACATTTCAATAATTTTTAACATATAAAATCCTTTATTCTAAAATACATAATCTTATTTCCACTCATTTGACTCAATTCTATTCGCAAGATCTAACGCTTCATTTGACGTCTTTTTTGTTGAGTAAGCTTTTAATATTCTAATTGCCTCATTCTTGTCTCCAAGTTTGGCTTTAGATTTTGCCATAAGCAACCAACCATCTTCAATATCCTCGGTAATCTTATTTGTCTCTATGGCCCAAAATAGTGATTTGGCATAGTCTCCAGATTCATAAAAACTATTAGATAAAAAAAGTGCATCATTTGGATCTTTTGATTGGTTAAATCTACGCATAATATCACTCAGTGCATTACCGTTATCTATGGTATCAAATTTAATCTTCGCTGGCTTAACATACTTTTCGTCAACTTTCATAGCTGGTAATGCCAAACATACTTCATTGTTTGAATTCTTATTTGACTCCACAAATGATTTTGTTTCATCTATTTTTTCACTATTTGTTACTCCACTTTCAACAATTGAAATATTATTATCAGTGAAACTTTCAATATAATCTACTATCGGTCTTTTGACACATATTTTTTCCACAACCGTATTATATATCAACTCTGGCTCTAAAGCATTTAAATCTCCATGAATTGCTAATGGTATCTTGCGTTCAACTATTTCTTTGTCTATATTTGGAGTAGCACTAATAACTTCAAAGTCAACTGGCTTTTTTTTGTTCGCATCATCTTTTAACAAAAAATAAATAAAAATAGCTACCAACAAAATAGTAGCAACCATATATGGTGCAAATTGCTTATACTTATATATTTTCCATTTTTCTTCTAAAGCATCAACACTACGCATTAGCCAATCCTAGTTTTAGAGCTGATAACTCAATAATTTTTCTAGAAAAAACTTTTGATAAATCTTCAAACATATTATTATTTGAATTAAGTTCACATAATTCAAAAACACAAAACATTAATTTGTTGCATTCTCTATAATTACCATTTGTGTATTTATGAATTAATTTAAATTCACCATCATCAATACAACTCACAACACTTGATACATTAGTGCCTATAAGCTTTAAATGTATATATGATGTCATCTCTTGTTTACTTGAATGTGCTAATTCTATTGTAGACCAAATTCGTGTTTTAAAATGTGACTCAGCCAAAATACTTTTTTCATTTATATTGTGCAATACAATCACAAATTTTAATATCTTAGTATCAGATAGCAATCTAATTTGTTCTAAGATTGAATCAGAGTACATTTGCGCCTCATCCAATAAAATTATTATCTCTCTTTTACCTTTTAGGCTGTTACAATACTTAATGATATTATTAAAACTTATTTCACCATCTTGATGTGTTAATTCGCCTGTCAATATAGAAAAAAGCGTAGATAAAAAATCATTTTCACTTAAAAATGGGGTTTCTATATAGTGAATATCTTTTTGATGTTTTAATTTTTTGTGTACATTTCTTAATATCATGCTTTTACCAACACCAGAATTACCAATTAATAATGCCAACTGCATTGGCTCTTCTATTGCTTTTTCTAGCTGATTTAATGCAAACAATGAAGATTCAATATCAATATATCCATTGTTAATATCAGTATCAACAAAGGCATACTTGGCATCTTTGAAACTATTTTTCATTTAGCCTATCATATCCTAAGTCTTTCATAAGTGCATCTTTTGAATCATTTACAACATGAGGAGTTATAATAATTACAAGCTCTTCAGTAGTTTTAATATTATTTGTACGGTTAAATGCATAACTCAATATTGGGATATCCCCAAGTATTGGAACTTTCTTGGTCTCTTTACCTTCTTTACTTGATATTAAACCACCAAGTATTGCATGCTCTCCATCTTTTACTTTTATGACTGAAGATATTTGTCTTCTAACTAAATCTGGTGGCATTGTTCTAGTACCACTACTCGCACTAACATCTACGGTTGTATCCGAAATAGAAGGATTTATCTTGAGGGTAACTATTCCATTTTCATTGATTTCGGGTGTAATATCAAGCAGTATACCTGCAAAAACAGAATTAATCGTCTCACCTTGAGCCGCCACTGCTCCACCGCCACTGCTTGCAGTAGATGCTGATTGGATTTTGTAAAAAATCTCTTTACCTACGCTAATTAGTGCTGGTTGGTTATTAAGGGTCATTACTTTAGGGCTGGATAAGCTTCTAACATCACCTTGGGTACCTAAAAATTTAATGACATCTTGAATTTTTACATTTCCAGTTGCAAATACTGATGCACCTGCTGGATTTCCACTCTCATCACGAGCCCACTCAGTAATAATATTATTTGTTATTGTAGTTGGATAAATGTTTCTTGCCGCTTCTAGTGTAGAGCTAACTGCTAGATTTTGAAGGCTATATATTTGCGACCAATCTATACCTGTTGTTCTACTATCATCAAAATTAACACTTAATATTCTCACATCAATCATAACTTGTTTTTGTATTTGATTTGTGAGCGTCTCCATATAGCTAGATACTCGTGCCATTTGTTGTGCTGTACCAGTTACTGTTATCATGCCAGCCTGTGGATTTACTATTGGAGCTACAGGATTATACTCCCACACTTGACCATCTGGTCCTACCCATGCCGTATCTGAAGTTTTTGCATAATGAGTGCTTCCATCTCCAGCACCTATCAAAATTCTCTGTACTTCTTTGCCAATGCTATCCCAGAATATAAATTCATCATTACTTTCAATAGACATACCACTACCACTAGGACCCTTAGCAGAAGATGTCTGACTACCAGTAGCCCCAGATGTTCCACTGGCACCACTAGAGCTAGTACTAGACTGAGAGTTTGAACCAGCTATGGTTACATTTGCATTACTCTTACCTATCCTTTGACCAGCTATATAGTGTACTCTAAATGTTTTTGTAACAAGATAGTTTATGGTTAACTTGTTGCCTTCAAGCGTATAATAGAGGTCATTATCACGAAGCACCGTATCTAAAAAACCTTTGACTGTTGAATTTTTCAATTTAACATAATATAGATTTTTTTTCATTCTCATTCTTGCTGCTTCATCTTTTACAATAACTGTAAGACCGCAAGTATCTGCTAAATTATCGACCATATCACCAATTGTAAGCTTACTATCAACAGTTACACTAAATAATCTCGATTTACACTGATTAGCGTTCAAGCCACTACTCCCAAGTGCAAGTGCCAAACAAACATATAAACTTCTTTTTAATATCATCTTGTGTACCCCTTTTGTAACCTTATTGGATTTTCTTTTTTACTACTCACAAATACTCTCTTGGTGCTACTATTCTTAGAAAAGACGACACTATCTTTTCCAATAGATACTATAGCATAATCTCCAACCTTATCGCCAGTACGCACCCAGCTATTATTAACAAATGCTTTACCACTCATTATTCCACTCAAATTTAAATCCATATCTTTTGTAACTAAAAGTTTTTGGTCTATCAATGCTCCAGTTGTAGCATTACGCTCCAAATATATAAAAGGATCTTTAGTGCCTTTTAAGTCAGAAGATGTTAAGCCAACTCTTGGAGCTTGTATAGCATTTACTTTGTCTTCCAGCTCTTTTGTCGTAACAACATTAGCCGCAACCAACAGCAAAGAAAAAAGACTAATTATTAAATATCTACCCATTAATGATTTACCCCCCAAACTGATATATTCAAATCACCAATAATCTTGCCTTCTTCGGCACTAGAAGCAAGCTTGCTATTATATAAATCAGTAACCAATCTATTTTGCTCCAACTCATTTATAAATAACATTAAATTGGAATATGCACCTTCACATTTAACTTTAATTTTCAAAACATGCCCAAAGTCAGTGCTATTGCTATCAACATATTTGTTATCAATTTTCAAAATGGATATGTTATGTGCTTCTGCTCGTGTGGAAATTGAATTCAAAAATAGTGACCAACTCTTAGGATTGAAAATCATATCAGAAAGTTTCAACATGTTGCCATCTATAAGCTTCATTTTTTCAACCATTTGGGCCACTTCAAGTTTTTTTGCTAAAATATCACTTGTAATTTTCTTAACAATGGCGTCTTTATCACCATTAATGGTTATTGATTGCATATAGCTTTTTTGCTCACCAATGGTCTTCTGCAAAGCACTTTTCTCTGCTTCTGTGGCATTGTATCTATCTTCACAAAATGGTAAAAACATTAAATATGCTAAATAACCAACAATAGCTGCTGAAGCAAAAATCATTAAAGTTTTTTCACTCTCTTTTTTGCCCTCAAAATAATTATCAATGTTGTCTAGTAAATCATCAATAAATTTCATTTTAACTCCATTTTCAATATTCCATTATAGTATGAACTATTTTGGTCTTTTTCTATAACTTTAATATCTATGCTTTTAATATCATTAAAATATTTTGATGATATATACTCTATTAAATCTGTTATTTTCTTATCATCTTTGCTAATCAATGATAATGAAAAATTATTATCAATATTGGCAAACTCAGACACAGATACTCCCCTTGATTGTAAATCTTGTGCGAACTTTGCAAATGTTTTTGCTTTCATTAAATAATTTGCTTTCTTATCATAAATAGAATTTAATGTTCCATATTTAGAATTGTACGATTTTGTTATTGATGAGCTATCATTTGTTAATCTCTTAAATTCATCATTTTTAGAAGCTATAGTTGATTTATACTTTGAAACTTCTACTGCCAAATCGCTAGTTTCGCCTTTATACTGGTATATTGCAACATCATTTGCATACGATGAGATAAGAAAATACAATGGATATGCAAGAGCCAGAGCAAGAGCAGCACCGACAGATATAAGAAACTTGCCACCAGTTCTTTGTGCAAATGGTAATGGTCGTTTAAATATTGTTAAATTAGTAGATGACTCATCATTTAGTCCAGTATGAGAAGCTTTGATGGCTAGCATTATATCAAGCTGATCAATAGCACCTTCAGTTTCACTTATACCAAATACAAAATTTAAATCTTCAGATCTCTTGCCAAGATATGTACCGCTATATTCTTTTGAACCATGAATTGAACCGACAGATGAGCCAATATATATATTATCTATTTTGTCAATATTGAAAGCTCTCTTAGTATATATAACAATATCATTTAGTGACATAAAGATTTCACTAAATATCTTGGATAATACATCACCAGCTATACCATTGCCTCCTAGAATTCCACCTGTTTGCAATACGGTATAAAACTGTGTTTCATCTATAGCTGTTGATGTTGCTTGACAATATTTATCATATATTCTTGACAATGAATAATCAAAACTTTTGGTATATAAAAACTTACCATCTTTATATAAAGACATTGAAGCATCATCTTTTTGGAAATATATAAATGCATCAATGCCTTTTGGCTTTAATATTCCCCTATCATACAAAACACCATATAGCAATGATGATGGGAAAATAAAATCTATATAACTTACACTATTCTTAAGGTCGCTAAAAACAGATTGAAGTGTTGATATCTTTGCTGCAAAAACAGCAAATAATCTATCTTCTCTTGAACTCTCAATCTCTTTATGCTCAATTAAGTATTCTTCAGCTTCATCAAGCCCTAACTCTTCATATACTTTAAGCTCTAAAACATCTTTTAAATCTTCATCTTCTATACTTCTATTAATAAAAACTGATGATACAATAGTGTCTTTGGTATCTATATACGATGCTATAATTTGTGATTTTGAAAAGAATATCTTAGGGCTTAGATCAATTTTATCTTTTTTATATATAAAATTTTTCTTATCATAAACATTAGATATAGCTACTGACTCAAAAGATATTGTTGGTAAATTTTCTTTTTTATTCATTGTTTTCTTTCAATATTATTATTAAGCTTAAAAAATTATATCAATTGTAATGTTAAGTCTTGATGATTAATTTGACAATCTAACTAGAAAATATAGCCAAATCGTTCTAACTCAATTTTATTCTTACTCCATCCCGGTTTAACGGCTACAATTAGCTCCAAATGTATCTTTTTTTGTGCAAACTGTTCCATTATTTTTCTTGCTCCAATGCCAATTCGTTTAATAGCCTCGCCACCCTTGCCTACTATCATTCGTTTTTGCACCTCTTTTTCGACAACTATTGTCGCTTGAACCCTGTCAATCAACTCTTCTTCATCTATCTTGTCTATAATAACATCACTCTCATAAGGTATTTCATCACTCATGTTCTCAAAGATTGATTCCCTAATAAGCTCTTTATATATAGAACGGATATGCTCTGTAGTAAGTATGTCCGTATCAAAAAGCCATGGCGAAAATGGTAAATGCTTACTTACAATATTTAACAAATCTTTTTTTCCGACTGACTTATTTACAGAAAATGGAATAATAGCTTCAAATCTATCACTAAATGGTTGATAGCTATGCAAGGCTTCTAGGAGTTTTGCTTGTGAAACCTGATCTATTTTTGTCAAAATAATTATATGTTTGCTATTTTTAGACTCGGTAAGCTCTAAAAATTTCTCATACTCTTTTGTATTATCACTAGCAGGAGCTAGAAATATTATCAAATCACTATCGCCCATTGCTTTTAGAGCTTCTTCTAGCATAAATTGATTTATAAGCTTCTCTTTATGGTGAATTCCTGGTGTGTCAACAAATATAAGCTGTGACTCCTCATGCATAACTATCATGTTCATTCTTTTTCGTGTTGCTTGGGCTTTTTTGGATACCATAGCTACTCTCTCACCCACTAAGTGATTTAGAAGTGTGCTTTTCCCTGCATTTGGTCGCCCAACAACAGCTATAAATCCTGCTTTAGTTTCATTCATCAGATGCCCACAACTTCTACTTTAAGGGTTGCATGAATGCCATGACCTAGTTTTGCATCCACTTCATGTACCCCTGTAGACTTAATAGCTTTATCAAGATGGATGCTTTTTTTATCAATATCAAAACCAAATTGCTCCATTAATGCAGCCGAAATATCTCCATTACCAACTGAGCCTTGAATACCCACAGGGGCTAAATGCTTTTGTATAATTATATTTTTATTTTCAAGTGTCGCTTTATATTCATTAAATCTAGCTATTTCTGCTTTAGTTTCGCTCACTATTCTGTTCTGTTCTGCCTTCCATCCTTCTATTACGGCAGGAGTTGCCAATTTAGCCAAACCTTTACCTATTAGGAAATTATTACCATAACCATCTTTTACCTCTTTTATCTCACCAGCTTTCCCTAATGCTTTTACATCTTTTGTTAACAATACTTTCATTTTTTACCTTTTTTTGCATTTTATTGTTTTATCTATCTTTTGTATAATTGTATCAAATTTCTTATCCGTATTAGGTAAAAGTGCTTTACTAATCAAAAATTGTATTTTAACTGTTTTTATGCTAAAGTGCCTAATTAATAAAATTTGAAAGGGCTATCATATGAAAACAACACCGTGTTATTGTAGATATTTCTTTCAAAAAAGAGCAATATTAGCTCTACTTTTAAATCACTTTATTCCAAGATGTAAATACTATACACCTTGTTTTGCATTTAGACGCACAGGTGTGCACCCTCCTCTATTTATATAATAAATCAATAAAAAAATCATTTTCAAACACGCCATATTTATGGTCAAAATATATAAATATATTATAGGGGATATAATAATGCAAACAAATAATTTAGTAGTTGGTTTTCCGCGAATCGGAGAACAAAGAGAGTTAAAAAAAGTTTTAGAGCTTTACTGGGCAAAAAAAGTAGATTTTGAAGAAGTCAAAAGAGTAGCAAGTCAGCTTAAAAAGAGACACTGGGAATATCAAAAGAGTTCTGGTATAGATTTGATTAGTAGTAATGATTTTTCACTTTATGATAATATGCTTGACAGTTCTGTAATGCTAGGAGCAATTCCTGTTAGATTTGCAGGGCTTGATGGTGAAGAGTTATATTTCGCTATGGCAAGAGGTGATAAAGATAGAGTTG
>DZCE01000261.1 GCA_022736375.1 Arcobacter nitrofigilis
TTTTAGTGATGATTTGACTCTAATATTTAGCATGGATGATACCATCGTAGAAAATATCACAAAAGCCTATCGCCAAAAGCTAGAGGGTGTAAAAACAATAGAAGATATGATAGCACTACTATCCAACTACCCCTATTCCAAAGAGTACCTCACAAAAGCCCAAGCGTGGATAGATGAAGATAAGGCATCTGAGACCATGGGAAATCTACTCAATACCATCGGATACGCCTATTATCTCCAAGGAAACTATAGTAAAGCATTGGAGTTTTATCAAAAGTCTCTAATTAGAACAGAAAAAGAACTAGGTTTAGAACACCCTAATACTGCACAAAACTACAATAATATCGGATTGGTTTATGATTCCATAGGGAGACATGACGAAGCACTAAAATACTATCACGAAGCTTTAGCTATTAGAGAAAAAGTGTTAGGATTAGAACACCCAGATACCGCCATGAGCTACGATAGAATTGGAATGGTTTATGATTCCAAAGGGGAGTATAATAGGGCATTAGAATATTATCACAAAGCTTTAGATATTAGAGAAAAAGTACTAGGCTTAGAACATCCAGATACCGCTACGAGCTACAATAATATCGGAATGGTTTATTATTCCGAAGGAGTATTTAAAGGGGCATTAGAATATTATTTTGAAGCTTTAACTATAAGAGAACAATCGCTAGGCTTAAAACACCCCAATACAGCCACGAGTTACAATAATATTGGAGCAGTTTATCAAGCCAAAGGAGAGTACGATACAGCATTGGAGTTTTATCAAAAGTCCCTTGCTATACGAGAAGAAGTTTTGGGTATAAAGCACCCAGATACCACCTTAAGCTACAATAATATAGCTGGATCTTATTATGCCAAAAAAGAGTATGATAAAGCACTAGAATTTTATCAAAAGCCTCTTGCTATAGATGAAGAACTTATAGATACAAAACATCCAACTGCCGCTACAAGTTACAATAATATCGGAGGGGTTTATAGTGCCAAAGGGGAGTATGATAAGGCATTGGAGTTTTATGAAAAAGCTATCAAAATAAATGAAGAGGTTTTGGGCGAAAGCCACCCAAAAACTTTACAAATTTATAATAATCTTGTTGATTTACATCAAAAACTATTAGAAAAATATATAAAAAAAGAAAAACAGGCTAATCGGTTAGCTCCTCCTGTTACCAATCGTATCCATAAGTGA
>DZCE01000262.1 GCA_022736375.1 Arcobacter nitrofigilis
GTTAGTTTCCCAAAATTCTCAACTTCAAACTATTATTAACGATTTAAATGAAAAATTAAAAGCTCAAAGTAATAATGAAGTACAACACACCCTATCAAACCAAATAGGTGAAAATCTTCAACATCTTCTAACGAGTGAAAACCAAAATTTAAAAGTGGGTTTATTAGATATTCAAGCAAACTTAGCAGAATCGACAGATTTGGCAAGGGAAAATCTTAACAGTACCCATAATGTTAAAACAATCTTTCAAGACTCTTCATTAAAGTTACAAGATATCACAAATGAGATACATTCCCTCTATTCAAATGCAACAGAGATCAATCAAGTGGTCAATCAACTGAATGAAAAAGCTATCAATATAGCAAAAGCTGTTGTCACAATTGACCAAATTTCATTTCAAACAAATATCCTTTCACTCAATGCTGCTGTTGAAGCTGCAACTGCTGGAGAAGCTGGAAAAGGATTTGCAGTTGTTGCTGGGGAGGTGCGAAACTTAGCAAATAGAAGTAGTGATTCGGCAAAAGAGATTAGTGCAGTTGTCCAGTCAATCCAAGATAGTGTTACCCAAACAAATGAGAAATTTGAACTTATCACAAAAGCGATTAATCAGATTTCACAAACAACCTCAAGCTATTCAAATGAGATTAATGGTGCTATGAATGTTACAACAACAGCATTTGATGGATTAAATCATATAACAGATAGAATTTTTATGAGTTTAGCGAAACTTGACCATGTTATTTGGAAAGTAAATACTTATCTTTCAGTTTCAGAGAAAAAACCAGCATTTGGATTTGTAGATCACAAAAATTGTAGATTAGGAAAATGGTATAACGACGGGCTTGGAAAAAAATTCTTCTCTAAAACACCAAGCTATGGGAAGCTAGATACTCCTCATAGTAAAGTACATAATGCAACACACCATGTCTTTGATGCTATCAAAAATGAAGAGGTTGATTATGATTATGCGATTAAAGCTTTACTTGAGATGGAACAAGCAAGTAAAGATGCATTTAAACTTTTAGATCAGATATTACACGAAAAAGGTAAGTAGCCTATTTGCTACTTACAAACTTTGTATCTCTTTATCACTTGTTGTATTTTGTATATAATTTGAGATTTGCACCAAACAATAGGTGACTAAAAATATAAATAATCCAGCAAAAAAACTTATCCAAGGTGCAACATCCATCA
>DZCE01000093.1 GCA_022736375.1 Arcobacter nitrofigilis
AAGATACACTTGGAAAAACATTTGTAACAGAAGAGGTTGCGAAAGCTCACTTTGAGACAACCCTAAATGAAAGTGGAATCATCCATGCACCAACATTTACAAGTAACTCTACAGTTTCAGTAGCAGAAAACCAAACAACTGCTCTTACTTTAAGTGCAACCGATAGTGATGGCAACCCTATCACATACTCTATCAGTGGAACAGATGCAAGTTATTTCAATATCACAAATGGAGTAGTGTCCTTTAAAAATGCACCAGACTATGAAACAAAATCAAGCTATACATTTACAGCTACTGCAAGTGATGGAGCACTTACTACGACTCAAACCGTAACAGTCAATCTCACGAATTTAAATGACAATACACCAGTATTAGCAGATTCAACCATCTCAAGAGCAGAAGGTTCATCCCTTACAGCTCTTACTTTAAGTGCAACAGATGTAGATGTAAGTGATACTCTTTCATATAATATAAGCGGTGGAGATAGTGGAAGTTTTAATATTGATGAAAATACAGGAGTTGTGACATTTAAAAATGCTCCAAACTTTGAGACAAAATCAAGTTACACTTTCACAGCAACTGTAAGTGATGGAACAAATCAAGATACAGCAACGATAACTATAAATATTACAGATGGAAATGAAGCACCTGTCTTGAATAATGCTGTAATATCAAGAACAGAAGATTCTTCACTTACAGCGATTACTCTTAGTGCAACTGATGTTGATGTTGGAGATACTTTATCCTATAGCATAAGTGGTGGAGAAGCAGGTTCGTTTAATATCGATAATTCTACTGGAGTTGTAACTTTTAAAGTAGCTCCAGATTATGAAACAAAATCAAGCTATACATTTACTGCAACAGCAAGTGATGGGACAAATCAAGATACAGCTACAATAATAATAAATATTACAGATTTAAATGACCATACACCAGTGTTAAATGATTCAACTATATCAGTACCAGAAAGTTCATCATTAGGGGCAATCACTTTAAGTGCAACAGATGTAGATGTAAGTGATACTCTATCATATAGCATAAGTGGTGGAGATAGTGGAAGTTTTAATATTGATGGAAATACAGGAGTTGTAACTTTTAAAGTAGCTCCAGATTATGAAACAAAATCAAGCTATACATTTACTGCAACTGTAAGTGATGGAACAAATCAAAATACAGCTACGATAATAATAAATATTACAGGTGGGGTAGGTGTACCTATTTTAGACGCCACGACCATAAATGTACCTGAAAATACAAAAATGGCTACACTCCTTGGTTCATATAATACTGGGAATGCCCAAGATATAGTACTTTCAAGCGACGGTTCAAAAGCATATATAGCAGATTATGATAATGGTCTTAGAATAGTAGATATTTCTAATCCATCTAGCCCTTCACTTTTGGCTCTTCTTGATACTGCTGGGTATGCTTACGATATAACTCTTTCAAGTGATGGAACAAAAGCATTTATAGCAGATGGCTCAAATGGTTTAGTGATAGTAGATATTTCAAATCCATCAAGCCCATCGACCATAGCTACTTTTGATACAAATGGAGAGGCTTATGGTGTGACTCTTTCAAGTGATGGTTCAAAAGCATTTATAGCAGATGAAACAAATGGTCTAGTGATAGTAAATATTTCAAATCCATCAAGCCCATCGACCATAGCTACTCTTGATACAGCTGGCACAGCTGGAGATATAACACTTTCAAGTGACGGTACAAAAGCATATATAGCAGATGGCACAAATGGTTTAGTGATAGTAGATATTTCTACTCCGTCTAGCCCATCAACTCTAGCTACTCTTAATACAGCTGGAGTTGCTCAAGATATAACACTTTCAAGTGATGGCTCAAAAGCATATATAGCAGATAGTTCAAATGGTTTAGTGATAGTAGATATCTCTACTCCATCTAGCCCATCGACCATAGCTACTCTTGATACAGTTGGCACAGCTGGAGATATAACACTTTCAAGTGATGGAACAAAAGCATTTATAGCAGATGGCTCAAATGGTTTAGTGATAGTAGATATTTCAAATCCATCTACTCCTGCTATTTTAGGTACTTTTACTACAGCTTCTACTAGAGGTGTTACAATTTCGAGCGATGGCACAAAAGCATATATAGCAGATACAGGACTTAAAGTCATAAATCTAAAAAATACTATAGGACAAATAGATATAACTTCTAGTGGAGATAGTGCTATTAGTAGCTTTACACTCAGTGGTAGTGGAAGTGAATATTTTGAGATAGACTCAAGTGGAGCAATATACATAGCAAAAGATGGGCTAGACTATGAAACAACAACTTCATATAGCTTAAGTACCTATGCCACAAATGCACAAGGAAGTAGTGTAGGTGTAAGTGTTACTGTAAATATCGTTAATATCATCGAGGAATTGTCTAGATATAGTGCAGGAACAACTAATATCGCCATCTCAAGTGACGGGGCAAAAGCATTTGTTACTTCTATTGGTAATGGATTCAAGGTGCTTGATATTTCAAATCCTTCATTCCCTTCACTTATAGGAACTTTTAGTTCAAGTGGACATAACTTTGTCATAAAGCTTTCAAGTGATGAGTCAAAAGCATTCATAGCTGACGGAGCAAATGGTTTTACGATAGTAGATATTTCTACTCCATCTAGCCCATCAAATATAGCTACTCTTGATACAGCAGGTTTTGCTAGAGATGTGGCAATCTCAAGTGATGGTTTAAAAGCATTTGTAGCAGATGAGACAAATGGTCTAGTGATAGTCGATATCTCTACTCCAGCTAGCCCATCGATTCTTGCTACTTTGGATACAAATGGACTTGCTTATGGTGTGACTCTTTCAAGTGATGGCACAAAAGCATTTGTAGCAGATGAAACAAATGGTCTAGTGATAGTAGATATCTCTACTCCAGCTAGCCCATCAATTCTTGCTACTTTTGATACAAATGGAGCTGCTTTAAAAGTAAGGCTTTCAAGTGACGGCACAAAAGCATTTATAGCAGATTACAGCGGTGGTTTAGCAATAGTAGATATCACAACTCCAGCTAGCCCATCAATTCTTGCTACTTTGGATACAGCAGGTTATGCTAGAGATGTGACAATCTCAAGTGACGGGACAAAAGCATTTGTAGCAGATACTGCAAATGGTTTAGTGATCGTAAATATTTCTACTCCATCAAGCCCGACACTAATAGATACTTATGATGTAACTAGTACAACCAGCACCGTGGTACTTTCAAGTGACGGTGCAACAGCATATATTAATGATGGAGCTGATTTTGTGATACTTGATATTGAGTAAACTAGAAAAGGATATCTTACTTTAGATACTACACCATACTCTCAATCAAAAAGCCTCAAGCTTTCCGCTTGGGGCTTTTGATTTCTAAACCAAATCAAATAAAAAATCCTAAAAAATATAGGTTTTGGTATAAATCTAAAACTTATACTCCAAAAACACCTTCACATCTTCTCTTTTAGTACAAAGTTTTATTTATCTCACTCTCTAATTCTTTTAGAATATTAACTATCTCATCAAACGATAATTTTTTATCAAATATCATATTTTGCATGGCTTGATAGTCTTTTCTAAGAGCATCAAGTCGAAACTCTGGTGGCAAAAGTTTTAGTGTTCCTATTCTGGCTTCTTCATATTTTGCCCAAGTTCTAGGATAAAACTTTTGTTTAAAATGAACCACATTTTTAAGTAGCTCCAAATCTGCTAGTGCATCATTTTTTACTTTGTCTCCAGCCATCATGGCTAAATCATAATAATGTCTTGAATATCTTATAGGCATAACAGAGTCATTTGGTCTATTTGCTTCGTGGTGCAATATAGTAGCCTTTTCCCAAAATGTTCTTTTGGCAACTATAGTATGTACTCTACATTTTGTTTTTTCAAAAACTTCTGGAAATTTAAGGGCTGCAAATGATGATATCTCAAACTTATCCGATGGTAGCCACGATGCAAGTGGACCAATCTCAAGTAAAATTTCAGGTCTTAGATAACTATCATCAAAGGCATTTGGGTATCTTACATTTATAGAAAATCCATCTTCGGCAATAGTGCAAGTACATAGTGGGGATAAGATTTGTGAAATGATTGGCAGTAACTCATTTTTGATATAGATTTTTGCATTTTCATTTATCTCTTCATTAAATTTCACTTGCTTGTTTTTCGATTGTTGCTCCTCTAGTGGATTTTCTTTTGTAACCAACCTCCAATCCAAAATCAAATCTATATCTTCAGAAAATCTTCCAATAAGATTAAAAACTTTTGAAAGGCTTGTTCCACCTTTAAACATAAGAATTTTATTTAATCTCTCATCTTCAAATATTTTACTTAAAGTCCACACAACCCAAAAATCTTTTTCAACTATTGCATTTGTTGTGTTCATAAGAGTAGCAGTTTCACCAAATAGCTCTTTTCTCTGTTGTTTTGATAAATTTGCTACTTTATTCATAGCGATTATCCTTACAAACTTGCTTGATAATCTCATATACCCATACAGTTGTACTTTGTGTATCTTTTAAAATCTTTTCATACATTTTAGGCTCTATCTGCTCTTTTATTTTTTCTATAATTTCATCAGTGATATGCTCTTTACCTAAAGATTTTAAAGCCTGTACGATAAGAGAACTCTCTTTATATCTAAAACCAATATCTTTTAAAACTGATTTTTTAAACTCTATTACTACATCGTTAAATAGTTTATAGCTTTTATTTGGTCCATCACTTAGGTAAATATATTTTGCTTGTATTTGGGTAGAGAGATTTAAAATGTTTAAAGCTGTATCTCCTGATACTTCTATCCTCCAGTTAAATTTACTCGCAATTGCTCGGGCAACTTGCTCGATATCTGGACTTAACTCTTTTTTGAGAAGCTCACTATATTTTGGATAGTCATAAATTCCTCTTGATACTCTTCTAATTTTTTTCTCTTTGACTAAATCAGACAGTAGATTATCTATTTGTTGACGATCAAACTTTTTCATCAAATCATTTGATGAAAATGCCCAACCCCTACCATGTCCAGAGATAAAATAAAAAACACTATCATAGAGCTTCAAGACTATTTCCTTTAAAATAAATTTCTAGAAAAAAGTATATCTATTTCTAGATTTTGTTAAGCTTTATGGGTTGAAATTAATTTATAGGTTTTTGCTACTACAATACAATATTTCATCTACACTTGAAATCACTATTTTTTATTTAATAATAACTGAGGGTTATCAAAATAACCATAAAAAAGTTACAAAATTTCTAAAAAATCAAAAAAATTAC
>DZCE01000094.1 GCA_022736375.1 Arcobacter nitrofigilis
TTGCATCATAATTGATAGTACTTCCACTAAGATTAACCACTACTCTATTAGTTCCACCATCAAAAAGGAGATAATCGCTCCCCTCGTCTGTTACTGAATTAACTCCACCATCTATAGTATCAACTCCAGAATCACTATAAAGGGTATCGTTTCCATCCTCTCCATAAAGGATATCGTTTTCTGTTCCACCTTTTAGAGTATCGTTACTTGCTCCACCCCATAAAGTATCAGCTCCTGCATCACCAAATAAAATGTCATTATCCCCTTCTCCAGCAATTTGGTCAGCTCCATCTCCACCATATACAGTATCAAGCCCACTACCAGCCCATACATAGTCATTTCCACCTTGAGTATAAATTGTGTCATTCCCTTCATAAGAATACACATTATTTTGTCCTGAATCACCACTAAAGGTATCTTTACCACTAGAGAGATAGAAACCTTCAAAATCTGCTGTTCCATCCCCCTCTTGTAATATATAATCCCAATTATTTTGTCCATCTCTCACTTTAAAGAAATTATAACTTCCATCAGTCAATGTTGCAAGTCCTGAAACTGTAATATTGGAAAGAGTTACACTTTCATTTGTATCAGCTGTATCACCATCATTATTTAAATCTACATTTGTCAAAATAATTATATTTCCATAAGTTCCACTATTCCAATAATGTCTATAATCAAGATAATCAAATCCATCTCCACCAATAAGGGTATCGCTTCCATAATTAGCACTTGCTCTATCATTACCAGCACCCAAATCATAAACATCATTTCCACTATTTCCTAAAATATGGTCAACTCCATCATACATAATAAAAGTATTGACAACACTTGAACCCCATACTGTCGTATTTTGAGCACCTGTATTCCCAATAACATTTTCAATATTTGCCAAAACTGTTGGTCCTGCTGAACCATTATCAAGTCTGATTTCAGTCGTTGAATTTTGATATTGTAAACTTAACCAGTCACTATCAGCTCCACCATCAAAATAATCTGTCCCAGAAGAGAGATACATCATATCATCCCCTGCTCCACCCAAGAAAGAGTTGATTTCATCAGTTCCTCTAAAGGTATCATCTCCAGTTGAACCTGAAACATTTTCTACATTTAAAACATAATCAAACTGAGCATTGTCAGTTTGTTTCATCGCTTTTGCATAATCTCCAGCATAATCTCCACTCCCTTGTGGCGTTGTCGTAACAAGATCTATCCAAACTGCTGTATTTCCAGCAAAATCGATCCAATCTGCTTCAAAGAAGTCAACTGTATTTGCACTACCTCCAACCAAATAATCTCCATCAAAGTTTCCATAAAGGGTATCAGTTCCCTCTCCACCATCAGCGATATCACCAATTCCCTCACCAGTGTACAGTTTATCATTTCCAGTTCCACCAAAAAGGGTATCGATTCCAAGTCCACCATAAATTGTATCAGCTCCTCCATATCCATAAATTGTATTCACTCCATTATCACCAGTAAGAGTATCCCCATACAGATTTGTACCACCAATATTTTCAATATTTACAATAATTGTTTCTGCTTTTCCATATCCATCGGTAATGGTAGAGGTACTCAAATTTACAATAACAGCAGCAGGGTCATTATAAAAGTCAACAATATCAATACCATCTCCACCATCATATCTATCTATTCCATCTCCACCTCGTAAAGTATCATTTCCATCTCCACCAAGAAGATGGTCAGCTCCAACTCCACCGTCAATTAAATCATCCCCATCAAAACCATCAAGGGTATTATTTTGACTATCACCTGTAAGCATATCTCTATAGATACTCCCTTTTAAGTTTTCAATTTCAAAAATAGTTGTAGCTCCAAGTCCCCCTGTGATACTTCCACCACTCATATTTGCTCGAACACCAGTAAAACCATCTGGGTCTGTAAGGTTTTCCCCAACAAGTTGGAAAGAGAGCCAGTCCCCATTTGTTTCACTTGTCTCTCCACCATAAATAGCATCCCCACCATCAGTAGCGATAATAAAATCATCTCCACCACCAGCTGATAAGGTATCGGTTTCTAGAGTTCCTTTGAGTGTATCATCAAAATTAGAACCAACTACTCTTCCAATATTGAGGAGTCTATCTTTTCCACCACCAATTCCATCATCCATAACTTCATGAGTGGTAACGACATCTTCACCATCTTTCCCATCAAGATAAACGATAACTTTTGTAGTAGAATCACTAAAATCAGCAGTATTGAGACCATCTCCACCATCAAGATAATCATCTCCAGCTTGCCCTTTAAGTGTATCATCTCCATCTTCACCATAGAGTGTATCATTACTAATACCACCAGAGATAATATCAGCTCCACCTCCACCATAAAGGGTATCACTATAATCATTTCCAGTTAAACTTATTCCATTAAATCCACTCAAAGTATCTGCTTGATTTGAACCTCTTATAATCTCTATATGGTCTTTAAGGCTATCAACCCCTTCTGTTGAACTTACAACTGAGCCAAAATCAGCTCCACTTCCACTTCCAAGAGTTACTGTTATTGAAGATTCACTAGGGGCATAACTGAGTAAATCTACTCCATCTCCACCAGTAACCGTATCATCTCCAGCTCCACCATAAAAAGTATCATTTCCAGCTTCACCAAAGAGTGTATCTGCAGCTATTCCACCAGAGATTATGTCATTATCAGCTCCACCATAAACGATGTCTAAGCCATCTCCACCCTCGATATTATCATCTCCAGCTCCACCAAGGATATAATCATTTCCTTCTCTCCCTTTTAAAGTATCGATTCCAGCTCCACCATCAAGGCTATTATTTCCACTATCTCCATAAATTTCGTCATCTCCAGTAGTCCCTATCACTTTTTCTATATTGTAAAGTAAGTCTTCAATGACCACAGTACCATTATGATATCCATCATCAAGAGCTTTATTTACCCCAAGGTCAATAATAACTCTATTTCCACCAGCACCTAAATCAACATTGCTATAATCAACCGTATCTATTCCAGCTCCACCATCGATATAATCAGCCCCTTTTGAGCTATAGATAGTATCATCTCCTTTATATCCATTAAGAGTATTTGCAATTGCAAAATCATCACTCCCTTTGATAATATCATTATTTTTTGTACCAATAATATTTTCAATATTAAGAAGATGGTCAAAATTTGCAGGTGTTCCAATCTCTTTTACCTCTTGACTATCTGTTGCACTTAAGTCAACATTGATGGCAGTTGTTGTTGTGATATAGCTATAATCAGCACTATCACCCCCTAAATCATTCCCTTCACCATCGATAACATCCCCATCAAGTCCACCTAAAACAGTATCATTTCCAGCGCCACCAAAGATATAATCAGCTCCACCATCACCTTTAATAACATCGGCTCCATTCTCCCCTTTAAGTGTATTTGCTCCACTATCTCCAAGGAGTGTATCGGCAAAATCAGACCCCATAACATCTTCAATATTTAAAAGAGTATCTGTCCCTTCCCCTGTCCCTTTTTGTGTTTGGAAAGTAACACTTGTTTCATTACTGAGTGCGACAAGTGCTATTGTAGAGAGATTGACTGTAACTGCAGTAGCACTTCGTTTGAAATCCACCGTATCGTGCACACCATCTCCACCATCAAGATAGTCATCTCCAAGGTCTCCACTTAGTGTATCATTATCATCTCCACCAAGGAGTGTATCATTATTTGAACCACCCCATAAAGTATCATCATTCTCACCACCCACTAAACTATTTGCTAAATCATCACCAATAATTGTATCAACGAAAGTTGTCCCTACAATATTTTCAACACCAATAACATATTCAGCATTGTTATATCCATCATTTTGAATTCGGTAAGTTCCACTTGTTCCAAATACTTGAGTTGCTGTAAGATTTACTTTAATACCAGCAGTTGTTGTATCACTAAAATCAATCGTATCAACTCCAACTCCACCACTAAAATAATCAACTCCATCAAGCCCTTTAAAAATGTCATCTCCATCATTTCCAATGAGTGTATTGTTATTAACATCCCCTTCTATTGTATCGTTGCTATTTGTCCCAATAACATTTTCAATCTCTATTAAAGTATCTATTTTTCCATCACTTGATGCTTCACCTGCTGCTCCAGCAACACCAGCATCTAAATCTAAATCAACAACAACCCCTTTTGCTAAATCACTAAAATCTGCAGTATCGTTTCCAGCTCCACCATCAAGGTAATCGCTATCTCCACCACCTCTTAAAGTATCAGCTCCATCATTTCCAATCAGTGTATTTATAGCACTATCACCATAAATAGTATCATCAAAATCTGTACCGATGATATTTTCAACACCATCAATGAACTCTTTATTGCCAAATCCATCATTTTGAATTCTGTAAGTATCACTACTTCCAGTACTTTGTGCTTTTGTAAGGTCAACTACGATTTTTTGTGTAGGGGTTCCAACACTAAAATCAACCGTATCCTCTTCTGTTCCACCAATATATTTATCCACTCCAGCCATACCAGCTAAATAATCTTTTCCAGCTTTCCCTTCTAAAATATTATCTCCACTATTTCCAAGGATATAATCCTCTTTATCACTTCCAATAACATTTTCAATATTTGTAAGAGTATCTGTTCCATATTCGATATGGATATATTGAGGATTTGTATCTGATAAATCTATAGAAACCCCTGTGATAACTTTTCCACTATAAGTTCTGCTATCATCATTTATAGCAATCGCACTATAATCAACTGTATCGTTATTATTTCCACCATCGATAATATCATCTCCTGCACCTGCTATTATCGTATCATCATTATCTCCACCATAGATGCTATCGTTTCCAGCCCCTTCTGTAATAGTGTCATTTCCACTATTTCCTTTCAGGATATTTGCTCCACCATCACCAATAATCACATCTGCATAATTAGAACCTGTAATATTTTCAATACTCTCAAAATTATCTGTTCCTATATCACTTCCTGTTGCAAACAGATTAAGGATACTCGCTTGGATAGATGCAGCTGAAGAGCTATAATCAGCTGTATCACTTCCAGCTCCCCCTTTGAGTTTATCATCTCCAGTACCACCGATAAGTGTATCATCTCCATAACCACCATAAATTGTATCTTCACCAGCTCCACCATAGAGGATATCATTATTTACCATACCTGCACTATTTAAGCTGTCATCTCCATAAATAAGGTCATTACCTTCTCCACCTTGAACCTCATCAACTCCAT